>NZ_JAXEGN010000068.1:0-12447 GCF_034103065.1 Bullifex sp.
CCCTGTATTAGCTGTTTTATCCTTCTTTAACTCTACTATCATCGCTGGGACATCTTTTACATATGGTATAAATGCTATATCTGCATATCCCTTTCCAGCTGGTAGTTCATTTACTACCTTGTAATAACTATCTGCATAAAAGTATGCAAGCCTTATTGCACTACTAAATGATCCTTCATTATTGTATGTTAAATTACTTGTTACCTCCATGTGTGTCTTTTCTACCATCTTACTTACTGCTTCTTCATCTTTTTCCCAGGTTGCCTTTAATAATTCTCTTGATGAACGCACAAAGGACATAGTTTTACTATAAGAAGGTAAATCTTCTATTGATAATACCCATTCCTTTCTTATTTCATGGTTTGGTATAAAACATTCCTTTGTATAGCTATCAACCCTATTAAATCCTAGATAGCCAAGATGAACTAAACAAGTAAAAACATCATTTTTACATTTTATATCTGACATTGTATTGTTAAAGGTACGAGGTTCGAATTCCACTCGACCTCCAGATATTAATTTAATTACATCTTCTTCTATACCTTCAAAATCCATTCGTATCAGATCTCTTATAGATATATATGTTCCAGTTAAAGCCCAATAGCTATCACAACATTTATGTTCTATTGCTTCTATTACAGACTTTGGTGAATATATTTCTAAACCATTTAATTTATATCCATCATACCATCTCTTTAACTCAGCAAAGTCCATATTTACTTTATCACAAAGTTTCTTTACTTCATCTTCAGTAAAGCCCATATATGGAGCCATACCTTTTGGACTAATCATAGAATATTCAGTTATGTTATTTAATCCAGACTGTGTTTTATCTTTTATTATCGGTAATATTCCAGTTAAATATGCAAGTGAAATTGCAATATTCGTTGTTGAACTTTTAAATAATGATATTAATAGCCTCAAATAATCTTTTAATTCTGATGAATATAATTCATCCCTCATGATTACATCATATTCATCTATTACAAATACAAACTTCTCTCCTGTTTGAATATATATTTGTTGAATAGCCTCTGATAATGAAAAATCATCTCCTATTACAACTAGAGGAAAATATTTTCTTAATTCTGCTACAATTTCTTGATTAATATATTCTGATACACTTACTTTACCTTTTCTTGATACTATTCCATTCATATCAATTTTAATGACAGTGTATTTATTTATATACTCTTCAAAAGATGGGTCTTTTGATATTTCTAAGTCTGAAAAGATTTCATGGGAGTCACAGCCTTTTGAGTAATAGGCTACTATCATATTGGCTGCCATAGTCTTTCCAAATCTTCTTGGGCGAGAGACACAGATATAGGCATCATTACTATCAATTATTTCATTTAATTTTGAGATAATCATAGATTTATCAACATAGTATCGTTTCTTTTTCGCTTTACTAAGTTTTTCTAAACTTGGATTAACATATATTCCCATTATCTCTCTCCCATTTTACATTATTTATTCTACCATAAGTTATTACAAATTAATATTGCCAGTTAAACAACTGCTTTCTTCTTCTTTATTCCAAGTACAAGATAACGGTAAATTGGAATTCGTTTAATTACTTCATAAAGAATAAAAGTTGAGATCGATCCCAAAATTAGGGTCAAAATATAACGTAAATATACGTTTAAATTTGTAAGTGAAACAACAAAGCCAATAAATACAATTGGGGTGAAATGAAGAACATATAGTCCAAAGGATGCAGATGATAAATACTTTAATGCTTTGTTAGTTTTATCAAAATATCTTTTAAAGAATCCTATTAAGAATATTGATGCAAAGTATGCATAAATATTGGTAATTACATCTTGCAGGCAAATAGAGGAAGTGTAATCAGAAAAGTTAAATTTAACCATATAAAGTATTGCTGAAAGTATTGATATTACTAGTGAAATAATCATTGTCTTTTCAATTTTTTCTTCTACCTTTTCATCTGAAAAAATGTAGTAACCTATTAAATAGGATGCTAAATATATGCCTATTCTAAATACTGTTATTACAGGCATATTCAGGATTAAAGATGAAAGATAAATAATTACAACAGGTAGGTAGATACTTTTTTTCCCATTTAATCGATATTTTTCTAATAATTTAACTTTTATAAGTAAGCAAAGTATAAGAGAAAATAGCCAAAGAAGTTGGCTAAACCATAATACTCCAGTTCCTGAAAGCGCGTAGATAAAATATCGAATAACTATTGGTACACTTGATAAGTCTGCGTTATTCATTTTTGTATTTATCATTCCTGTTAAGAAATGAAAAACAAATAAGCCTAGTGTTGATGGAACTAAGAGTTTATGAGTTCTTGCTTTAATAAATTCTTTTACACTCTTTTTATCCAAACTATAAGCACTACTCATACCAGAAATGATAAATAGTAGTACCATGAACCATGGATAAATGAAGGTTGCGAAGCTATCGCAAAAGGAAAGGGATAGTGAATTAGGAATTCCTCCTAACACTCCAACTCCATTGAAGATGTAGCAAACATGATAAACTATTACTGATAAAACAACAGCTGTTCTTAAATTATCGATATAATTTTTTCTCATTTCTCATCACCTGTCTCAAATATCATTTTAGTAATTGCATCAAGTGACGACTTTGGTGGGATCGCAAGACCTTTATTAATATCTCCAAGTATTAGTAGGTTGTCTCCAGGTTTTATATTAAATAATTCTCTAGCTTGCTTTGGAATTACTATTTGTCCCTTTTCTCCGACTGTTACTGTCCAAGCAAATTTTCCTTCATGTGCCATAGCATTCTCCGTATAAAAAGTATGATTTGTATAACTAATCATACATCAAGAGTTTTTATTGCACAATAAAAAAACTGGGACCTTTTAATCCCAGTTAAACAAGTTTTACTTGTATTCCCCACCCTTGATATCCATCGTAAAATGGATAAAGTGGACTTTGGTAGAAAAATCCAAGTTCGACATTCCAGCCGCCTGCTAAGCGCCAGCCAATTGAACACTCAGGTCTTATCATTAAGCCATTATGAACAAGATTATAAATTCCAGCATTTGACCTTAACATTATCCACTGCTGGTACCAACCTGTATTAATGCCAAGTGAGACATTAAAACGTCCAAGTTCATATAGTCTTACTTTAAATGATAAGCCAAGCTCACCCATTTCCTCTGCAACAGCTAGACGTCCAGTATTTGAGCCCTGTGGTCTAAATAAATGTTCAAACCGTAAATACCCTGCTATTGTAACTGTATCGATATTTAACCCGATATCCATTGATGCACCAATGGTGGGGTATCCAAATAACATAACAGTATCAGCATAGATGTGTGATTTTAGTTTTACATCAACATCCTCTTTAAAGTATGGCTCTTTATCAACTGCAAATAGAGAGAGTGTTAATATGGAAAGTAAGAGTATTAATATAATTTTTTTCATACATTCCCCCAATAGTAGTATGTTAGTCCATCTGAAAGCATTAATTTTTCAGGGCCACTAATTGCAGTAGAACTAATGTAGAAATCATACTCTTCTACACTTCCATCATCAAATCTTAATGTTAATACACCATTACACTCTGTGATTGTATAGGTTTTATAGCTATAGGAGTATGAACCACTCTTATTCACTTGGGTTTTATCAACATAAGAGAGTGAGAACTTATTTTCTTTTGAATCAAAGATAAATCGTCTTGTAAAGGATGCTTCATTTTCATCTCCTGATCTATCTTCTTCATTTTCAAAATAAACCCACTTTCCACTAATATTATTTGGAAGTGTGCTATCAAACTTAGGAAGTAAGCCAAGTACTCCATTTATCTCTTCACAGGATGTGAAGAATAATAAAATGAATAAAAGTAAAATAATAATTTTATTTCTATTTCTCATAGCTTTACCTCATAGTTTTCTTCACCATCACTATAGGAGAAGGTAAAGATGTAAGAGCCTACAAATGCTTTATTTGAAACACTAATCTTTTCAAGTGAAATCTTTGCAGGATACATACCTTTTACAGTTAATCCTCCAGTATTAGAGCCCGCCTTACCAGTTCCTGAAGCATTTACATGCATCTCATAATTACCAGTAAGCTTAAAGTTCTCATTTTCACCAAAGTTGTTGTATGAGAAGTAAATTTGTCCTCCAACACCTTCCATTGAAGCTTCATACTTAATAGTGCCACCTCCAAAGTGGTCCTTATCCTCTGCTGTTCCTAAGGCCTTCATCTGTGTTGATAAGTCAGAAGCATTACCATAACCAACCATTTCAGCAATCTTTGATTTCTTCCAATATTGCTTATACTCAGCTGGAACATATGTTTGAATTTCAAATGGCTTCATTGAAACAGAATCTAAAACAGCAGCAAACTTATTTGGAGTAATAGCACCATAAGAGTCCCCTGTATGTTTAATTTCACCAAGAGTTCTTCCAAAAGAGTCAGAGGTATCGATAAAGTAGTCGTAAATAACTAATATTTCTCCAGTAGTATCTACAAACTCAGTACCACCTGTAATATTAAATTTCTTTACTGATCCATCAGAGCCATTTCGTGTAAGAATTCTTTCACCTGTAAAACTAGATTCCCATTTAATAGTAACTGGATAAACACCATTTATGTTAGCTTCTTCACTATCTAAAGGTTTTCTATTTTTAGATGCAGAAATAGTTGTAATAGGCTCAGGAAGCATTGGAATTTTCTCACTTTGAATAACTTTTGATTCAAGGCTTCCTAAGGTTACCTTAACATCTATATACCAAAGTTCTTTTAATTGGCTTTCCTTAGTTACTATTTTATCAACACTTCTAAATAATGAAACTACATTACCCTCATTCTTTGTCTCATTAAAGAGTTTGTTACCATCCTTTGAATAACCAGTAATTTGATAGCAATACTTTTCAGTTCTTTGGCTATCACCAGCACCAACTGGTTCATCAAAATTAAGCTCATATCCTATTTCTGCAATATTATTTTTAGGAAGCAGAGTTACATTTCTTACAGGAGAAAGTAAATATCCTGTTACTACAGTTGCAGGGGATGAACCAATATCATTATATGCTATTACAGAGTAGGTATATTCCACATTTTCTTTAACATCTGTATCTACATAGGTGTAGTAGCCATCTGCATCAGGAGAAGAGAGTTCATTACCAAAGTCTTCAGAGAAAATTATCATCTCTGATGATCCTGGGTAATATCTTTTAATTAAGTACTTACAGCTTGCACCTTGGCTTCTGAATTTTAAGGTAATGCTATCAGTACTATCAGCTTTAGTAACATATGGAACCGCTGGAGAAGAAGGGGCTCCAGGGATAAAAGTATACCCTGAACGAGGCAAACTTATCTTTGCACTATTTCCAGTAGGACCTACTCCTTCAATTGCAAAAAACAGTTCCTTACCATTTTCCTTACCATCTTCAATTTGATAGGAGTATGCAAGGTTGTATGATTCACGAGAAGCTTGTACTGTTGCAATATACTCACTCTCTAAACCCGATACAGAGGAAAGAGTTGAACGATAAATATTATAAGACTCAACATTTGGCATTTGTGTCCATTCAATGTCGATAGTACTAATACTAGTTCCTTTTGATGCCGAAATATTACTTGGAGATGATAGTATTGTTCCTGTTGTGACAATCGATGCTTTACTTACATTACCATCAAAGGTATGTGCCTTAACTCTATATGTGTAGTAAACTCCAACCTTTAAATTAGTTTCATCTGTGTAGAAGGTATCTAAAATACTTTCTTCAATTTCCTTAAAGGTAACTGCATCTTCATCAAACTCAGGAGTTAAGTGCTCACAGCGCTCTAAAGTATAGTAGTCAGCACCCTCTACACTACTCCATCTAATTACAATTTTATTAGTGTAGTATGATTTTGTAGCATTAATTGTTCTTGGAGCTTCTCCTGAGAATACTGGGCTATTGCTACTATTATCTTTTGAAGAAGAATTTCCCGGCTTAGTTACTTCTCCATTTGTCATCAAAATAGAAGCATTACAGGAAATTAATAGAATGGTTAATAGAAGTAAGATTAGTTTTCTCATAGTAAGATCCTCTCTTTAACCTCTGTAACATCTACTTCAATGCCATTAACGGTAACACTACCACCATTATTTACACCATTACCATTTGTCACATAGTAATCATTAAATGTAATAGTAGCACTACCGTATAGATATGGTAGGTCTATATTGAGTGTTCCAGAAATACGCTCTAAGGCATCACTTTCAGTAGTATTTAGATAGCCACTTGCTTGATCCTTTTGAACCATCATTTCAAGTCTTCCATTAATAATACATTTATTGCTACTAAAGTTTGTAAACTCACCATAGCCATTAGTTTTTGGGTTATATAATACAAATCCACTAGTTCCATTACATGATGCAAATTTAGCATTTGAAGAGTAATCATAGGTTCTTAATCTATCCTCCCACCAATCGCTATTGAATTTACTATCAGCTGCAGAAACAGCAGGTTTTAATGCACCAAGCAAAATACTAACAACCTCATGGGCATATATTTCGTTATATAAGAAGCTTACATTTACTTCATTTGAAGTATTATTTGAAGAAAGTGGAGCATTTTTATTCTTAGACCTTGCACTAACACTTGCTTCAACAGAGTTTGAAAGTGTAGTTCGCTCAAGATAAATTGTAATGTTTCCAGTTTCATCCTTAAATATACTTCCAACTACAGGTTCTGCAGGAATTGATTGCGAAATTTCTTCAATACCAAATTCCTTTTCAACGTTATTAATACTTACAATATATCCTGTTGCATCTAAAACTGGTTTAAAGGAGACAGAAATAATATTATTTCCTAAGTCTGATACAGTTAACCTTGTAGGTGTCATTATAGGATATCCTACGTTTGAGCTATAGTTACTGTTGCTATCACAAAGGCTACTTATCTGGATTGGACCTTCCTCTTCTCCAATAACGGTAGAAACAGAGTACTCTCTGATTCCAGATACATTAATATCATTGGTTGTATTTGAGGTTGTGTAATTTAGATGATGCCAAGTTAAACCGTCATCTCTATAGTAGACGTTATAACCGGTTACGTTATCTAAAGCTTCCCAAGAAAGCTGTACCATATCTCTATATTGTGATTTAGTAGCAGTTATCTCTGTTGGTGCTTTTATCCAATGTCCTTTTACTAAATTTTCTGCTTTTGCAGGTGTTGACCCAACATATGCTTTTACAGAGAAGTAGTAATCACGGGAAAGAGGATTATCAAGTCCTGTAATTGATTCAACATCACTTGATCTTAAAATAAATCTTAATTCATTTGTAGCATCAACAACTGCAGTTTTAATGGTAGAACTTCCATTTACTTCAGGGTATACAGATACAAGATATCTAGTTGCACCTTCAATTGGTGACCAAGTTACTACTATCTCCTTAGCTCTTGAATCAACAATAGGGATAATTCCACCTAATACTCTACCTATTGTTTCTGGTCCATCTGCTGACACTGAGTCATCACTACTAACAACTTTTACCTTTATAGAGATATCTTGGCCAAACATATTCTCTGGGATATCTAAAATTTCGTATTTACTTTCTTCTACAAATACTTCTTTATCAAGATAACAAACTTGATACCCCTTAGCGTTTTCAACGCTATCCCAAGTAACCAAGACCTTATCGTTATAACTATTAATTGAAGCCTTTAAGTTCTTAACAGTTTCTAATGCACTTCCATATACAGAGTTAGAAGCAGGATAGTTTCTTACATATTTATAATCACTATCTTCTGCATTAGCTGTATAAACAGGCTTTACTATGTAGTAACTTGAGTAGCCAGGAGTAACACTAAATTCATAATATGGAGTATCAAATGGGATTCCTGATGCAAGAACAGAGTAGTTCATATCACTATTTTGTTCATATACTGTGTATGTAATTTTGTTTGTATCGAAATCAGGGAAAACTAAATTTGGATTAACGCTCCATGTTAATTTAATTTTATCATTTAGTGCACTTTCATTTGCTGTAGCATTTAATGAGTTTTCAACAATTATTGGAATAATATCTTCACCCTTAAATTGAATGAAAGCTTGTCCCCCATTTTGATAAGTTGCAGTATATTCTTCGTTATCACTATCAGGAAAATCAATTTTTACTGTGTAGAAGAAACTTTTAGGATCTCTTCTTTGTTCTTCACTTAACACAATTGTGTCAGTAAATGGATTATTTGGGTTATCAAAGCTCTTTGATAACTCATTATCAATTTCACTTGATGATATTGTATCAATTAGTTTTCTATTTATTACTATACTTGAAGAAGGTGGTAGCTCATGAAAGGTTTCTATGTTAAAGGTACAAATCCTACCATTTCCTATTGTTTCTTCCTGAGTTAATACAAAGGATTTAACCTTTGTATCGGCACGATAACAATTTTTAATGATGTTATTATCTGTTACAACCTCAGTTGTAAAATAAGAGTTTTCACCTGCACTAATTTTATAACAAGTTGTTACACGGTAATCATAATCTTGATTTGGAAGAGCTTTATTATCGATGATAGACATTTCATATGATTCTTTTTCAAGATTAGTACTATCATCTGGTTCAAAATACTCTTCATTTAACTCATTTCTAACTATATCCCAAGTTGATGAACCAACTAAAGAGCGTTCTACTAAGAATAAAATTTTAGTGTTAGTTAAGCCCGAATTTATTCCAGGGCTTACCCAAGAAAGATGGATTCCATCTGTTTGGTTATTTATTACATTTATACTTTTAATTGCAGATGGTTGATAAGACACATCAGAAGAAACTGAAACTGCCTTCTTTTGAACAATTTGACCATTACAGGTTAATACTGCAGTAACTGTAATTGTTTCATTTGAACCAATGTAACAATTAGTTATTACCTCTGCATCAGATGGAATATCATCTTGTGTGTAGTCACCCAAATAAAAGTAAACCTTACAATCGATGATATCTCCGGCTGTTAGAATAGAACCAATCTTTTGATATGATGTGTAGAAGCTTAAAATTGAATCCTTAATTATTGGTGTTACATTTACATTATCAACAATGGCACCTTCATAGATATCACTATACGCTGACTCAAGTACTCTTGATTGTAACTTTGATGCTGCTTTTACTCTAAATACAAAGCGTTTATCATTTTCATTTGGAAAGGTTGATAGAGAAAAAGTATTAGCTGTTGTTGCATACTTTTTCATCTCTTTTCCTGATAGGTAATCTGTAGCACTTAGATATTCAACTATATAGTGTGTTGCGTTATCTACATCATCCCACACTAATTCAATCCTGCCGTTTTGACAGTCACTAATAACTCTCACGTTCTTAGGACTCTCTATATATTTCAGAGCAGGTACTAACTCTTTTCTTTCTTCTTCCTCAGGTGTTATAGCACATGAAAATAAAATCAGTGCTATTAGAAGAAGCATTAATAATCTTCCTTTTCTCATAACTCCATAAATACAATAAAGTTGTAATTATACAACAAGCAATATATGTATCCAAATATGATAAAAAAAGCAAGATAAGTAAAGGTTACAAATTATAACTATTATGACAATTTGTTACATTTTGTCATAATCAAACAAATCTCCCTTGGCATGTGAGCTTACCAAGGGAGAAAGATCGATCTATCTTAAATGCTGAGGGGCAGCATGTAAGAAACAGAATAATTATTAATTGGATAAATCAGCTTGAGTTGTTTGATGTTTATAGACTGTGTAGCCTTCAGAATCTGTTTCCGTTATAATTGCTTTTCCATAGTCGTCATATGACTTAACAGATTTTGAAATATTAGTATTCTTTATTCTGAAGTTTGATGTTTCAGGAAGACTGATAAAACCATCAATATTACAATCAGTAAAAGTAACAGATGAACCTCCGGCAAAAATTCCATAAGTATTAGTACTTCTCACAATCACATTACAATTATTCAAAGACATGTTGCCATTAGAATTATTGTTGAACATACAATCATCATATCTAATTCCTGATAAGTCAAAAGTCATATTTTCAGCTATAAAATCAATATAATTCTGCATACCTTGTAAAAAATAACTTATTACTACAGGGTTAACTTTAATAGTTCCATTCTTTAATGTAATACTTCCAAGAGAAGTTCCCCAATGCATTGCCTGGCGTTCATATCCAACAGAACCGACGGGATTCATCCTAACAGTATAAGTATGATTATCGAAATCCACAGTTATATTATCTCTGACTTTAGCCCCATCCCTACTTCCAATACCACTTCCAGAAGTAACATCTTCGGCAAGTTTTATAGTTGTTCCACTTGATGCATGATTAATTGCAAAAGCAAGATCGGTAAAAGAACCTCCAGTTATCTCTATCTTAAGATTCGGACATGGATTTGTATTGCTATGACTATCATCAAAAACAAAGTTTCCTTTGAAAACTCCATCTTTAATTACTAACTTATGTACAGCATGATCTTTTTCTCCCGAACAAGAAATACCGATTTTACCATTAATCAAGCTATCGCCCTCTACTGTAACACTTGGGCCTTCATATGAGGCATACCTACATACATCAAAAGCAAAACCTTTATCCTTTGCAATTATGGTTGAATCTTTTATAACAACGTTTCCGTTATTATTCGACATAGTATAACAAGTGGTTCCTAAGAGATTTGTTCCATCTACAATTACATTTTCCAATGTAAGATTAGAATAGTTCTGAATCAGCATTTGTATTTCGTTGTTATCGATTGCCACATTTAATGTTCCGTTTTTCACTGTCAAAGTGTTATCTTTAGCAAGATGCATTGCCTGTGACTCATAACCAACACTTCCCATTGCAGGACTCTTAAACGTATAGGTATTTCCATTCAGATCAAGAAAAATATTTCTACCTTTACACTCTGGCCTTTCAGGATCAGGGAATCCAAAAGATGGGCCTGCTAAAACATTGCTAAGAAGAGTAATCGTTGAAACAGAATCTCCTGCATTGTATGGGGATGCATTGATTGCTGCCTGTACTGATGTATATTTAACGCCATTCATTTCAGCAACATATGCTTCTTCAGGTACTGTATAAGAAATCGCATATGGGCTGAACCTCTTTGTCTTTATAGTCAGCAGACCTGAATCAGCATCATAGAAGTAGGCTCCGTTTTCATTTGTGATTGTCTCATTCAGGCTTGTAAGGTTCTGCATTGCTGCACTATCGTGAGTTACTGTAACATTCTGCAGACCAGTCTGGAGCTGAATTTCCACTGTTACATAATTTTTCAGATTAGATATATCCTTTGAAATCTGTTTACTGCTTGTCGCACTTTCTGTAACTGTAATTATTGCAGTCATTCCGATTTCAAGGTTGAGACTAGTATTTGTTGCTTTTGTGGTATCGACAGACAGAGAGAATGCAATAGAAGTATTTGCTGAAGTAGCACCAGCAGAATCTTCGTTCTCCTCAATAGCTTTATCTAACGCATCCAGAGCAACGTCATTTGGAATGGTAGCAGTAACTTTTGAATCAGTTTCAGTATCTGACTTCTTATTAATAACAACATCATTTGATGCACTTACATCAATAGAATCAGAGTAAACAATTTTATTCATGACATCCGGATTGATGGCAGGATCAAACTGTGCGGGAACAATGTACTCTTCAAGAGAACCAGTAACAGTTGTTGTCATATTTCCATAAACTGTTGCGACAACACTTCCGGAAGCATAAACGATATTATCCTTTACGATATCAACAGTGACTTTATATGTACCAGCAGAAAGCGAGAATGTATTATCAGTCCCAGTCTGCACTGCACCTGTAGAAAGTTTAGAGACTGTCACAATCTTTGTAAAATTATCCTGATCAAATTTCGAAGAATCAGATTTCTGAGGTATTATTTCTATGTTTTCTACATCAACTAGAAGTGTACCTTTTCCCGATGTATAGGGATTTACAGTAACCTTAATGATATTTGATGATCCCTTCTGTAATGTGGTTGTAGTTACACCGTTATAGGCGAGTCCTGTTGTTTTATATGATGTATTACTCTTTCCATCTCTTGTATATGCATACAGAGTAAACTCCCATACGCCCTGAGAGAAACCGGGTATAGTAACTCCTGCCAGACCTGTATCTTCGTCCGAAGGAGTATTATTGCCTGTTTTTATCCAAGCAAAGTTAGTCTGACCACTGATAAGGCCTGTATCATCCTTCTTTACCGCCTTGTATGCCCAATAGTAATCATCGGCATCAAAAGCTTCCAATGATGCTGTCAAACTTCTTGAAGTTGACTCATCAAAGCTAACACTAACAGTTTCGTCACTAACTGGAGTTATTTTATTCTCGCAAGAGATAAACAAACTCGCAATCATCAAAACTGTCAAAAGAATTGCTGTAAACTTTTTCATGTTTTACGTCTCCCTCTTTTAATTTATAGTCACAGAAGCACTTCCATAGCCGGAAGCGTTCCAGAATATACACATAACT
>NZ_JAXEGN010000069.1:0-2062 GCF_034103065.1 Bullifex sp.
AGCACTAACGAGTCTTCCTATACTGAAAGTTTTAAGAGAACAGAAAAGGTATCAACAATTACCTTCCAACTTGCAAATGTAGCAGCAAATGGGGAGGCCATTAATGATACTCTTCAAGTAAAGCTTTCTGATTTACTACCAACTGACTGCACTATTTCTAAAACCTCTAGCAGTAATACTTTCTCTGTTGCATATAAAAATGATGACCTAGTTGAGCCTAAAATAATAATTAATACTTACACTATTCAAAGTGAAAAAAAAGAATCTACTTGGGTAATCTGTGATGAAGATGGAAATAGTTTTTCTCCAAAAGAAAAGAAAATAAAAACAGCAACTGACAACCAAACTATTAATCTTTATGCAAAGCAAACTGAGTTTAGTTTCCCAAATATTAGTGGGCGTCTTAATAATTCTTCTACAAGTGGTAGTTCTGGAACATCAGCTACTAATACAAATGGTAGTACTGGAACATCAGCTGATGATAATATAAAAATTATTCTATATGCAAAACCAACAACAGGAGATGATATAAAGCTTGGTGAAGCAACCACAACAGTTAGAAGAATTACAGATACTATTGTTGAACATGGAGTTTTTACTATTAATACTGATTCTTCATATAAGTGGACACCTGGTGAGTATGAAGGAAAGTATGCAACATTTGCGAATAGTGGCTATACCTTAAAATTAGTTATAGGTAATAATGAAACAAGTGCAAATACAAAAGTTATTAATACAACTAACTATACAACTCAAAGCAACACAATTAATGTAGGAGAAATTACAATACCATGATGAAGAAGTTTATTTTTTTCATTGTAGTTTTGTTAATTTCTAATACTATATTTGCTACTGAGACATACAATTATGATTCACTAGCATCCTCTTTAAGGTTAAATAATACAAAGCTACAAGCTGCATATCAGGATGTTGTACAGGCTAAGCTAGATACAAAGGATGCTAAAGCAAATTATCATCCTACTATCGATTTAACTGTATCAGGCTCATACATTATTAACCCAATTGGGCCTATTACAGTTAATGCGTCTGAATTGGGATTACCATATAACCAATACATAACGCTTTATAAGGGTATGGAAAATACTCTTTATCAAACAAGCCTTTCATTGCAGCAGCCAATATTTACTTGGGGTAAAATTTCTAATGGAGTAAAGGCTCTTAAGGAGGTTGAGAGTGTCAGAAGCCTCCAGCTGACAGATACTGAAAACCAGCTTAATGCAGAGTTAAAGTCCCGTCTTTCAGCCATTTACTACATGGATGATATTATTTCCCTATTAAATGAACAAAAGAGCTATGCAGATCGCTTAGTAGAGCTTGCCCATGCAGCACAAGAGCAAGGTATTATGCTTGCGCAGGAAGTGAAGGAAAATGAAATTAATGCTCTACAGGTTGATGTCACATTAAGTGAAATAAGTGCTCAATATTCATCAAATCTTACAGCATTAAGAACCATGACTGGTCTTTTAGATTTAACTAGAGAGGATATTTCATACATCCCTGATGAAGAAAGCTTTTATTCTCTTGCTAAAGAAGATAGAAATGCACTAATAAAGAGTGCTACAAGCCAAAGCCAGCCTACTCTCCAAATGCTTACCCATATGCAAAGTGCAATGGAATATAGTGAAAAGGTAAGCAAAGCAAGTGTCTATTGGAAGCCAGACTTTGCACTACAGGTCTCAGCATCCTATGGAGGAAGTCGTCTTCCTTTAGTAGAAACAGACTGGTATAGACAGGATGATTACAGTGGCATGGTAACTGTAGCTTTTAAGACTACTATTTGGGATGGAGGAAAGGCTTTAAACAATATTAAAAGAAGTGAGAGTAATGTCGCTAATGCTGTTATCTCTCGTGATGAAGCGATAAATACTATTATCACCACACTCTCTGAGCAATTTGCAAATCAAGATATGGCGATTGCAAAGATTAGCTATCTTGATCTAAAGGAAGAAACCTTAGTATCAAAGGTTGAACAAAAAATTCTGCTTCAAAGCTATGGAAATGCATCAGAAGCAGATGTATTGAATGCAAAGATAGAGCTAAC
>NZ_JAXEGN010000070.1:0-23003 GCF_034103065.1 Bullifex sp.
AGTGCTCTAACACTTTTATCTAAGCCTCTTTCATCTGCACATGACACATATACAGTAGCATTTGCATTGTCAGATGCTAGGTTCACTTCTGTAATAGAGGTGAACCTAGAAAGATTAGGATTTTTAATCATCCCATTAACAATCATTGTTGAAATTGTTTCAAGGATTCTACTTTCAAGTCTTTTTCCTGAATATTCACTCATACTATTGTATCTTCAAGTTTCCTTGCAATCTCCTGCTTCTGAACAAATTCAAGGGTATCACCAATTTGAATATCCTGGAAGTTCTCAAGACCAATACCACATTCATATCCGGCAGTAACTTCCTTAGCATCATCCTTAAATCTCTTGAGAGATGAAATGTGGATGTTTTCTTTGTTAATCTGAATAGAGTCACGAATTACACGTACAAATGCATTTCTTGTAACTTTACCTTCAGTGATGTAACAACCTGCAATTACGCCGACTTTAGGAACGCGGAATGTGTCACGGATTTCTGCTTTACCGATATCAATTTCCTTAATTTCAGGGGAAAGGAGACCTTCCATAGCAGCCTTGATATCATCTACAACATCATAAATAATGTTATATTTCTTAATCTCAACCTTTTCCTGCTCTGCAAGTGCCTGAGCTCTTGGAGTTGGTCTAACGTTGAAGCCAACGACAAGTGCATTAGAAGCTGCTGCAAGAGAGATATCACTTTCGATAATAGCGCCAGCAGATGCTCTAATAACATTAAGTCTAATTTCAGGAGTACTAAGTTTTGTAAGTGTTCCCTGTAATGCTTCAACAGAGCCTTGAACATCACCCTTGATGATAACGTTAAAGTCTTGAACTTCACCTTCTTTAATTTTGTCATAAAGGTTTTCAAGTGTGACTTTATTAGCGTTATTAGAAGCACCAAGCTTTTCAAGCTCCTGTCTCTTAGCACCTACCATTCTTGCTTGCTTTTCATCCTCAGTTACCTGGAATGGATCGCCTGCAGATGGAATATTGGAAAGACCAATAATTTCAACAGGAGTAGATGGACCTGCTTCCTTAATCTTCTTTCCTTTATCATCGAACATAGCTCTTACTCTACCTGGATAGATACCTGCTACGTAGTAATCACCCTGGTGAAGAGTACCTTTTTGTACAATAACAGTTGCTACAGTACCTCTACCTTGGTCAATTCTTGATTCAAGAACTTTACCTTCTGCTCTACACTTTGGATTAGCCTTGAGTTCAAGCATTTCAGCTTGTAAGAGAATAGTATCGAGAAGATCATCAATACCCTCTTTCTTTAACGCACTTATCTTACAATAGAGAGTTTGACCACCCCATTCTTCAGGCATAAGACCGATATCAGAGAGCTGTTGCATTACTCTATCTGGATTTGACTCAGGTAAATCACACTTGTTGATAGCAACAATGATAGGTACCTTTGCAGCCATAGCATGGTCAATTGCTTCTCTTGTCTGAGGCATTACACCGTCGTTTGCTGCAACAACAAGTACAACAATATCTGTAACTTGAGCACCACGAGCTCTCATCATTGAGAATGCTGCGTGACCCGGAGTATCTAAGAATACTACATCACCTCGTCCTGGTACATTAACCTTGTATGCACCAATGTGCTGAGTAATACCACCAAATTCACGAGCTGCAACGTTAGCACTTCTAATTGCATCAAGAAGCTTTGTCTTACCATGGTCAACGTGACCCATGATTGTAACAATTGGTGCTCTTGGAACAAAATCCTCTTCATTTTCAGCTTCATTTTCGATGATGGTTTCATCGTAAAGTGAAACGAGGTGTACTGAACATCCATACTCTTCAGCAATAATTTCAGCTGTATCGTGGTCAATCTGCTGGTTGATAGTAACCATCATACCCATTTTAAAGAGCTTAGAGATAATATCACTTGCTTTGATATTCATCTTTTTAGCAAGTTCACTTACTGTGATGTTTTCCATAATATCAATTGACTTTGGAACAGCAGCAAGCTTACTCTCTTCCTTCTTCTTCTGAAGATACTGGAAGTCAATCTCTTGATCTCTCTTAGATTTGTAATCAACACTTTCCTTCTTCTTAGATGCAGTTTTTCTTGCACCAGATTTCTGGTTGATATCAAGAGCATCATTTTGGCCACCTGCTTGAGGTCTCATGCCAGGGCGCTGAGAGAAGTTAGGACGATTATTAAATCCTCCCTTCTGATCTTGACCCCTGTTAAAACCTCCACGGTTATTAAATGAAGAATTCTGTCCATCTTTTTGATCACGGTTAAATGATCTATTTTGGCCTTGGAAGCGATTGTTGTTGTTTTGGAATCTTTGACCTGGAGTTCTTACAGGTCTACCTCCAACAACACCAGCAACACGAGGCTTAGCCTGTTCCTTAGGCTGCTGGTCTGTAACCTTTTGACCAGGTACAGGTGGAAGGTTGTTAGGCTTGATTACAACAGGTCCAAAATGAAGTGGTGAACTTAATCTCTCACCTCTGATGATGTTTCTATTAGCTGCCGGAGCCTGACTTGGCTTAGGTGTGCTTTTAGCAACAACATTAACTGGCTTTTGAGTAGGTGTAGAGTTTTCTTTCTTCACTTGAGCACTCTGAACCTGAGGAGTCTGTACAACAGCTTCTTCCTTCTTTTCTTCCTTCTTCTCTTCTTTAATCTTAGCCTTAACTGTGACGATTTTCTTCTTCACAACTACGACTTTCTTTTCCTCTTTAACAGGAGCTTCCTTAACCTGAGGAGTCTCTCTGACAGGGGCTTGTGGTTTCTTAATGACAATTACTTTCGGTTTATCTTCGCTCATTTTTATCCTTAAAAAGATTATTACTCAAATTCGAACTCTACTCCGCAGTTTGGACAATGCGTTGTACCAGCAGTAAGTACAGTTCCACAGTTTGGACATTCGAACTGTTCTTCTTGCTCTTCCTCAACATCAATAACAGATGCAATTTCAGCTTTTTCTTCATCAGTTAAGCCAATAGCATCAACTTCTTCAGGTGTTAAATCGAAGAACTCTTCAGCTGTATATACATCATGGTATTCAAGTTTCTTAACAAGCTCTCTTGAGATGTTTAAATCTGCAAAAAGTGTTTCATCCTCACTAATACCAAGCTCTTCAGCTGTAAGATGGTGTTCTTCCTCTTCTGGAGGTGCCATAAATGCTTCATCACCAGAAGCAAAGATTGCTTCAGCTTTTTCTCTTGCTTCCTGTGTGATTTCCATCTCTTCGAACTGAGCTTGAGTTTTAACTTCAATAAGCCAGTCACAGAGCTGGTTTGCAAGTTTTACGTTCACACCTGAAAGACCAATTGCAATTCCAACTTGGTTTTCTTCAACAATAGCAACAGCATGCTTAGTTGATAAATCAATTGGAAGTACCTTTGTTACTGTTGCAGGTGTTAAAGCATTGGCAATGAAAACAAGTGGGTTTTCATCATACTGGATTACATCAATTTTTTCACCATCGAGCTCTGTCATAATAGTTTGTATTCTATTACCCTTGAGACCAACAGTTGCACCTACAGGATCTAAATCATGTGCATTTGACTTTACAGCTACCTTAGTTCTAATACCTGCCTGACGTACAATTTTAACAATTTCAATTTGGTGATCATAGATTTCAGGTACCTGAAGTTCTAAGAATTTTCTTACAAGCTCTGGAGATGTTCTTGATAAAATGATTCTTACATCACTCTTGTTTCTACCTCTAAAACCACCTCTGTTGTTTTGAGATGGATTTTCTACTCTTTCGAGGTAACACTTAACACTTTCACCTGTTGTGAAATTCTCACGTGGAGACTGATTTCTAACAGGAAGTACACCCTCAACTCCACCACCAACATTCATGTGGTAGTCACCTGATTGATTCTGGCTATTTACGTAGCACTGAATGACTTCACCCTCTTTATTTTTAAACTCTGAATAAGTGTAGTTATTTTGGATATCTTTAAATGATTGCTGTGCTCTCTGCTTAGCTGACTGTACTGCTCCACGATCAAAAGTGTGTGGATCAAGTGGAATCATGAGAGTATCTCCGATTTCAACGTCATCTGCAAGATCATGAGCTTCATCAAGAGGAATTTCAGTAACTTCATTGTAGTAGTTTTCTTCTGCTACAACAATCTTTTTAGCACTTACATTCATTGAGCTAAGATCATCAGAGAATGAAATAACAACATTTTCATCAGTTCCAAACTTTCTCTTATATGCAGCTTTAACAAATTCCTTAATAGTTTCAAGTACCATCTCTTGTGAAATGTGCTTTTCTTCGCTCATCTGTAGGATGGCATCTCTCATATCACTCATTTTGCTTCCTCCCAACGATAGGCTAATTTAGCCTTCTGAATTTCACCAAAAGAAAGAGTAAGTTCTTCCTTGGTCTCATTAGTGTCTACGATTAAAGCAGACTTGAGAGTTACACTCTCATTAGTACAGGTTGAAATATAACCTTCAACCCAGCAGGAATACTTTGTTGAATATACTCTTACAAGTTTTTCATTAAACAATACAAACTCGTAAAAGTCTTTAAAATTCCTAGTTAATCCTGGACTAGAAACCTCTAGTGATAAATCTCTGTCCTGAAATATTACACTATAACGTGGATAAAGAATGTTATAAACTTCAGCCAGGTCATCTGTATTTACTTCCCTATCAGGTGAAAATACAGTGACAATTAGCTGTACACCCTGTGCAGTTTCATTTTTTACACAGTCAACAACCTTTAATCCTAATCCAGAAAGCAGGTCTGTTAGCTCTAAAAAAAGAGCTGATGATCTAATATTATTTGTTAGCATAGTCCTCTCATCACAAAAAAAGGAACCTTAGTTGGTTCCTTCAATCATCTAATTAATTGAACTATGTTAAGAATATTTTTTATTTCTTTCTCTGTCAATAGTAATATAATTATTTCTCTTTATTTAAGTTACTTATTTCTGATTGTAACTTAGAAACAAGTAATAAAGCGTCTATTGGAGTAGATGAAGAAACGTCAAAGTCCATTATTTTATCAACTATTGAATTTATTTCTGAATTATCAAGCTTTGAAGTATCGGTAAATAAATCAAATTGTTCACTATCACTAAAAGTAGAATAGGATGCAAAGTGTTGCTTTTGGAATATTGAAGCACTTCTAATAACAGATTGAGGTATACCCGCGAGTTTAGCAACGTGTAAGCCATAACTAGACTCAGCAACTCCATTAATTACCTTTCTTACAAACTGGATATTATTCTTATCTTGAATTACTTCAAGAGTTAATAATTGCATTCCAGATGTATCTAACATAGTTAACTCATGATAGTGGGTTGCAAATAAAGTAATACAACCTACATTAAATAAGTATTGCATTATTGCATAAGCAATAGACATACCATCTTGAGTTGAAGTTCCTCTTCCTATTTCATCCATAATAACTAGACTCTTTTTTGTAGCATTACGAACAATATAGGCACTTTCTCTCATTTCAACTAAAAATGTTGACTCACCCTTTGCAAGGTTATCAGATGCTCCAACACGAGTAAAAATCCTATCAGTTAATGGAACCATAGCATAAGTTGCTGGAACAAACATACCTGCATGGGAAAGGAGAACTATTAAAGCTGTTTGCCTTAGGTATGTTGATTTACCAGCCATATTAGGACCTGTAATTAAAGAAAAATGGGACTTTGATGAATCAAAAGAGTTTGAAACAAATTGTGATTGAATTAATTTTTCTTCAACAACAGGGTGTCTTCCTTCTTTAATTATTAGCTCTCCTTCTTTAATAATTTCAGGCATTACATAGTTATTTGTTTGACTTATTTCAGCACTAGACTGATATAAATCCAATTTTGCTAAAATACTACCAACTAATCTAAGCTCTTTAGATAAGCTTGCTGCTTTATTAGTTATTTCATTATAAAGCTCTTTTTCTTTTTTGACGCTTTCAAATGTTGCAGACCTAATCTTTTCTTCAAGAGTAGAGAGTTCTGGAGTTGTAAATCGTTCACCACCTACTAAAGTTTGCCTTCTAATAAAATAAGCAGGAACTTTATCAAGTTGTCCCTTTGGTACCTCAAGGTAATAACCAATTATCTTGTTTTCTCCAAGTTTTAAAATAGTTAACCCACTCTCCTCTTTTACCTTATCAAGGTAGGAAGAAAGTAAAGCAGATGAGTTATTTTCAATTTCTCTTAGCTCATCTAATTCTTTGTTGTAGCCAGAAAGAATTATCTCCCCTTCTTTATAAAGATTGGTACAACTTGGATTAATTGCTTGATTAATCTCCTCTGTCAATTCAATTAATACACTTGGATTAGATATTTCTTCATTAACTAAGCTTAAATATATTTCCTTTTCGCTAATTAGAGAAAAGAAACATGTTAAGGTCTCTGCAATTGCTAAAAGATTTCGTGGTACACTCCGTTTCATATCAAGCTTACTTGATATTCTAATTAAATCAGAGGAAAGACGAAGTAATTCTCTAACTCTTTTTCTTTCATCTAAATCATCATAGAAGAATTTTACCCAAGATAATCTACTTTGTAACTCATCAAAGTTATTAATTGGATTTAGTAAACGATCCTTTAATAATCTTGAGCCTGATGAAGTAATTGTTCTATTTATAGCACTAAAAAGTGTATTAGCACTTGTGTGGTCCTGTAAATTAGAGATTATTTCTAGATTCTTTTCACTAGATTGATCTATTAGTAGTAAGCCTTCATCTTTAACAATTTTCAAATTTGTAAATTGATTTAATGAAGTTCTACACATTTGCTCAAGATATGTAATTAAAGCACCTGCCGCTGATACTAAACTATCCTTTTCATCAAGCATAAAGACTGAAAGAGATGATACATTAAAAAACTTCTTAATTTGTGATGTACCTTCTCTTAATGAGAAATAACGAGCTGGATATTTAGTAACAATTATGCCAAGGTCATCAATAGAGTTTCGAAATTCTCTATTCGTAAAATAATAATCTTCTTCAACTATTATTTCTTTAACACTTAATGACAATAATACTGACATTAATTGATCAGGCGAAACTCGACGTACATTAAAATCACCTGTTGTTATATCAGCATATGCAATGGAATATTCTTTTTTATTGTACCAAAGACAAACAATGTATGAATCTGATTCACTATCCAAGTATTCATCTTCAATAACAGTACCAGGGGAATATATTTGTACAACTTCTCTTTTTGCAAGTTCTTTTGAATTTTCAGGTAGTGAAAGTTGTTCACAAATTGCAACCTTCTTTCCCATATCCAATAAGCGTTTTAAATATGTTTTTGCTGCATGATATGGAATACCACACATAGGGTTACCTGCCCTATGTGTGAGTGTTAAACTTAATAGATGCGATATTTCTATCGCATCATCAAAGAACATTTCGTAGAAGTCTCCAAGACGAAAGAATAATACTTCGTCTTTATGTTGTTCTTTTATTTCCATATATTGACGCATCATTGGCGTCAACTCATTATCTTTTTCCTTCGCCATTTTTATTAATATATCGAAGTTGTGATAGCAAGAACAAGCTTTAAGCCGGAATTAGATGAACTATTTCCGAAAATAGGACCACCATCAAATGTAAATTTTCCATCAACAATACTTGATGTCTTACAAAGATATAGACCAAGAGGGAATCCAGGAATTTTAAGTTTAATACCTGCACCAGCAGAGAAATACCAATTTAAAGTATTAAAACTAAGAGTATTTAAATCTTCTGTAATAGCAGTTCCACTGATGTATGCCTCAGCTGAAATTACATTTTCAACAAGTGGGTAATTTAACTCAAGTTGGTTATGCCATAAGAATGAATTCCAAAGCTTTAATGAATGACCTCGACCGATGTTCATTCCATCGATGTAGAGCATTTCATATTTAGTAGCTCCCTTGTTTGCATCGTATAAGCCCCAACCGTTTAAATCACTATTATTCCAATATTGAGGTAGCATGAAGGATACTTGGCTAGTTAATGAGAGGACAAGATTCTTTGTTTTACCCTCTTCATTAGTAAACTTCATTATTGTTGTATAGCCTGCAGCACTAAGAGAAATCTTATTATAGTTAGAAAGACCACCAAGGATACCACCTGCATAAGTATATGTTAATGATAACATATATCCCTTGGTTGTATTATTAATAAGGTCTCTTCCATCCCATGTTAATGATGTACTAAGCTTATTTGAGAACTGCCACTTTTCATTATATTTTTTTATAATATACTCATATGGGTCATAGCTTGAATCGTAAATTGCATGAGAAAGTCCGATTGAAAGACCTCCTGATACAGATAAAGAACCCTTATCAAACATGAATTTATAACCAGAGTTATATCCACCTGTGATGCTATAGAAGTCATAGTTCATAAGGTTAGTACTTTGTGGCGTTGCTTGATCACTCATGTACCATTCAAGTGCTGATGTATAACCTTTTGGATAAGTAATATTGTTTTTGTCTCTACCATCAAAGTAAGCACTACCACTACCACGCTGTAATATACCTGTCTTACTTGATCTTTCAACAGAAAGGGATAATCCATTTGACCATCTCTTATCACCTACCCAGTCATCAGAAAGAGATATGTATAATGATTGTGTATCAGGAGAGAGATTTGTTGATACAGAGAAATCTCTGCCTGTACCCATTAAGTTTTTATCACTCCACTGTAAAAATCCAGATACAGGGAAACCATCAACTGTACCACCAAAGGTTGCACCAAAGGAAAGTTCCATTTGGTTACCTTCTTCAATTGCAAGCTCTAAGATAACACCATCTTCATCTTTTCCTTGATAAAGTCCTGTTTGTATATCTGTTACAATCGAAGTATTTAAAATATTTTGACCTGATTTTTGTAGTTTAGCTTGTGAGAAAACATCTCCAACCTTTAACTCCATTTCTCTTTCAAAAACATATGGTTTTGTTTTTGTAAGTCCTGTAATTACAATTTCCTCAATAAATGATTGATTACTTTCTGTAATTTCTAGGTGATAACTTACACTATGCTTTTCTTCATCTCTAATTTCAGATGGTATTATGTTTGTTTTAATGTAACCATTATTGTAATAAAGTGAGGCAATTTCCTGTAATTGAGTTGCAATTTGAGATGAGTTGTTTACAATACCACTCTTTAGATAAATATGGCTTTGAATTTCCTCATCACTAAATACTTTATTTCCACTAAATGTAATTTCACCTAGTGTCCAAAGACTTCCTTCTTCAATTGTAATTACAATATTAACAAGTTTATATTTTTCATCTGCCATTCCAGCATCTTGAACATCAACACTAATAATTTTGGCATCGATATAGCCATTAGTACGATAGAAATTAATAATCTTTTCAATATCGTTATCTAACTGAGTTTGAATATAATTACCACTTCTAAAGAACGATCTTTCTTTAGTGTCCATTTGCTTTGTAAGCTCTTTAGCACTGATATTACCAACACCATTAAAAGCTATTGAAGATACCTTGTATTGGTAACCTTCATTAATAACATATTCAACAGTAACTTTATTTTTTACATCATCATTACTTGTTGTTATTTGGACACTAGCATCACGATAGCCCTTACTCTTATAATAATCTTCAAGTAAAACCTTATTGGCTTTTAATACACCTGGTGCAAAGAATGAGCCTTGAGTTATGTTTTGCTCTGGCTGCAATGCTCTATCTTTTATTGCATTATTACCACTGAAAATAACTTGACCAATCATTGGGAGCTCTTGAATTTCAATATCAAGAATTAAATTACCATTATCATCTTGCTCAGCATTCATCAAATAGTAATCCATCCACTCTTGCTGATATAAAAGTGTATCGATTTCAGTTAAAATATCATCGGATAATTCTTTTCCAATGTATGGTTTCAATAATGTGTTCACACTATGCTCAGAAACATTTTGTAAACCTGAATAGTTAAAACCTTGAATATTTTTGCCATAATACCATTCTTCTGCAAAAACTGGTGCAGTTAAAAGTAATAGTATTGTTAAAATAAGCATTATTTTTTTAATCATGCATAATACTCCTTATATCAAGATAACCGAAAATTCAAAAAAACTAAACATGACAAATTAAACTTCACTCAAATTACAATTTAAAACATTATTCTCTTAGAGAAGCTAAAACCAAATGAATCAAAAATATTATATAAAGATAGATTTGTAGGTCTTGTAAAGAACGTAATTGTTCCAAGTGGATTTGACCATTCAAGAGAAATTTCAATATCAAGTTGCAAATCATCTGCAAGGAAGGTAGCACTCTTATTCTTATCTCTACCATCTTTAAATGCTGAAAGATGTACCATACCTTGCAAGAAGAAATTCTCATTTAGATACTTACCAAGGTAAATACTAGTATTATCAAGATATCTAGCAACTGGAGAAATTGTTTGACCAGAGGAAGTAAAAATAGTATCTAAAACAAGATTTTCAATTAAATTTGTTCTCAAGCTAAACATATCAAGATTTAAGCTATTTCTTATGTTAGAAATTAAATCAGCCGAAGAACTTGTTGAATTTAATAATCCCATTCTAGACATTACATCCATTCCACTTGTAAGAAGAGATGCAACAGATGAAAGATTTAATTCACCATAGGTATTAGCTGGTAAAATTGCATCTCCCAATATGGACATAATCTCATTTAAATCCTTTCTTGGAGATGATTCAAAATATGGATTTAAATCTGTTAATGTTGATTTCTTTAAAATCAAATATATATCGACTTTATTTCCTGATGCATCAAAATCTCTAAGTCTAGCTGTAAGGTCAATTACAGGAGCTAATCTTCTTGAAGATTCATTATTAAAACTTAGACTTCCTTCTGTGATGTAGAAGTTCTTCTCAAAATAATATATTTCTCCAGCCCTGAAATCTAAGCTACCATTTAATCCTATTTCCTCAAGTGCATTATCATATGTAAATGTGAAGTGTGTTTTATCCTTCATATATGCAACAAGTATAGGATCGGATGAAAGTGGAAGCATAAACTTCATGTTTTCACCCAAAGTTATATCAAAGTTATTATTTACCAGCATACCTGGTTTCCACCATACAGGAAGAGGATCCATTCCATAACTAAATACACCTGAGTCAGCAATGATTTCTCCTCCAAGATAGTTCTTAAATAGGTCTGTATAATATGAGAAATGACCATAAACATCTGCATCGATTTGCATGTTTTGGCTTTCTATAGGAACCCTAACAAAAACATCTTGTCCCTTTTCAATCCATACATTTAGACCAAAGAAGTCAACGATATTTGATGTACTTAATTGAGCTTCTAAATCAACATCTACACACTTAACAGGTCCACCTGCTTTATCAATAACCAATACAGGGGTACGAGCAGTTGATAAATAGTTATCAACCATAGAAAAATGGATATCAGAAAGTCTCAAAATACTCTTTTGTAACCACCATACTTCCATGTCAAAGCCCTTTGTATATAGGTTTCCATAGAGATGTGTATCTGTAATAGGTCCAAATAATTTTAAATCACCACCAACAAAGGCTTTATCACTAAACCAGATAATTGGGAATGGGAATGCAAAGTTAATTGATCCAATGTTAAACACAATATCATTTAAATTTAAATCAAGATTTTGTGGATTCATGATACCGTTGATATTAAGTGCAGCAACTGGTAGTAAATCAATTTTTAAGTTAGTTTCAAAAGTATTTAAATTTACATTACCATTTATCATATTACCGTCAAAAGAAATGCCATTGGTATCATTATAATTTATAAATAATTCTCTTGAATTAATTGTTAGGAAATTATCAATATCGATTTTATCAATATTAATATTTACACTAAATTCCTTTTGAAATTTATCAAATGAGATTAATAGTGAATTTGTTAACGAATCATATTTTCCAATCGGAACATTTAATGATAAATCGGATGTAATTAAATATGGTCTATCATTATTGTTTTTGGTGTATTTAATAGCAAATTTACCTACAAAATTTCCAATAGTAGTATCATATCCAATTTTCTCTGACTTCATTACTAAGTCACCAAACAATAAATTAACATCACTTAACTCAATCTTTTCATCGTTAATTAAGATATCACTACTTAAATTAAATGATGTTCTTTCATTTGAATTTGAATTGATATTTAATGACCCCGAGAAATCAAAATCATTTAAGCTTTCACCCTTACCTATCATTGAAACATTTAATAATGATTGTGTTAGACCAAAACGTTCAAGCTTTAAATTATCTATTATTACAATTCCTGTATATAAACTATCGTTGATAACCTTATATGAAGATGATATGCTCTCACTATTATTTGAAATATTAAAAGCTAAACGTCTTTCTTTAAGTGGATAAACAAGGCTACCCTTAAGCTCTGAAATATCATCTTTAAATGATATTCTATCAAGATTTAGTATGCTATTATTAAAACTTCCGTTAATTGTAATCTCAGGATTAGATTTAATATATCTAATATCTCTAATGTTAATATCACTTAATGTTAAAATACTTTCCTGGTTTCTAAAGCTAAAGTAGTAGTCAGCTAAACCATTAATTGTAATTGGCTTAATTGAGTTATCAGAGACAGGAAGTGGAAATTTATCTAAAGAAAGTACGACAGATAATTCATCTGAGTAATCAGCTGTTAATAGTAGCTGGTTACTAATTAAATCAACCTTTTTGCTATTTAAATCTAATGATAAATCAAATGGGTAGTAGCTTGCACTACTCTTAATCTGACCTAATGCTTGTACTAAGCCTTCACTTGCCCAGTTAATTGAACCTTCAATAAAGCCTTGGTCTCTACTAAGTATTGTTGCATAGAAATCATATTGCTTATTTGATCCAAGAGATATGTTAACATCTGCAAGTGTCTTACCAGTATTTGTAAGCTTTAATGAGAAATCACCTTCAGGAAGGAAGGTATCTAAATTAATAGAACCTAAATATGCAAAACGAATTAATTCAGATGTAATATTTAATTTGATGTTTTGAATCTCATTATCATTTAACTCTGCACTTAGACCTGATGCAATACCAAAGGTAGTGTCATTAAAGTGAATATTATCAAATGCTATGTTTGAGTAGATTTTTCCTTTTTTACCCTCTTGAGATGAGAATGTAAGGTACCCATTTAAAAGAGTGTCCTCTTTTATCCACATATTTAATGCTGGGAAATAGGTGTTAATTATAGATTTGAGTTCATAAGCCTTAAAACCACTTAAATCTAAGCTGGCAGTTAATATATTATTATTTTCTAGTTTAAACTTTAAATCATTTTTATAGATAGCATTAACACTAATACCCTTTGAATCTTGCTTATAAGAAGCATTAATTGGATAATCTAGCATTGCTAGTTTAATGTTAGATAAACTAATATTTAAATCTTGAATTTTACCTTCAGGAATATAGCTATCTGCTTCTAATGAAAGCTTTAAATCATTAATTAGCTTGTTATCACTCTTTAATGTAGCATCACTATTAATAAATCCATATAGCTCTTTATCGTTATACTGGATAGCAGATTCAAAATTAGATAGCATAAAGCCACTTAAATAATTATTTGTTAATCCTTCTAAACCTGATGAGAATGTTTTATTAATTCTTAATGTTAATGAAACAGAACCTAAATATGAAAAATCACAATCAAGACCAGAGAGCCTAAAGAATGAATTTTGATAATTTAAGTCAACAAAGTCATTAATATTAATATTACCACTAACTTCTAAATCAGGGGATACAGCAATATTACCTCTAATTGTTGAAGAATTAAGAGAACCATATTTTATTTTTGTAAATACTTCTGAAACGGCAAAATTAGCTTCATCACCATTACTCTCAAGACTTAGTGGACCTATTTCAAGATCGAGTTCTTTGGTCTTTAATTTGATTGCATTTACAGATAAATCTATTGGTAGTGCTGTTAGCTTTAGTGAAGCAAAATTCTCAAACTCTAGTACAGATCTTATTTGATCAACAGATAAATTTACATCTTTATTAATTAACTCAAGTCTATCCCCTGAGATTGCAAAGGAATAAAGCTTCCCATCATTTCCAGCTTTAAATGCAATATGATCAACATTAAATTGTTTATCTTTATATGATGGTACTTCTGTTACTAACGATTTAAATTTTAATTTTTCACCAAGCTGGATATTTGCCTTAATACTATCAATTTTATAGTCATTAATAGTTAGATTAAGGTTGTTTACATTTAGTGAATAAGCAAAGTAATAAAAAAGAAATTGTTTAAATAATTCATCATGACTTTCTAAATCAGTAACTATACTAAAAAGAGAAGCAATATCCAACGATGATGTACTTTCATTTTTTTGTAGTTTTAAATTTACATTAATGTTATTTACATCAACTTCAAATTTACCTTTTTTAGATAGTAAATTATGAATTATATGATAAGGATTATTGTAAACTGTTAGGTTTTCAATAGATACGTCTGCAATATCTTTGTATGTAAATTTTATATCATTAATTGTAATTTTGTTCTTTAAAATTCTATCTATCGAACTGAACGATAGAGAAAAATCTCTATCAGATGATAGTTTTTCTTCTATTGTTGAAACAATTAAAAATCCAGGAGAATCAATATTGAGCTGAAAATAAGTAAAGCATGAAACAAACACAAAAACAGACAGTATCAAAAGTGTAATGATCACGGTTGAAACTGTAGTATGATATTTCATTTTTACTCCATTTAATGATATTCTATTTTAAATAATAACAAATATCGGAGCCTATAGACAGTATGAAATCTTCTATACTTAAAAATTTTATAGTATTTGAAGGTCTTGATGGATGTGGAAAATCATCTCAGGTAAGACTATTAAAAGAACATTTAGAGAAAAAAGGAAAAAAAGTCGAAGTATCTTGTGAACCTACAGATGGACCTATTGGGAAAATGGTTCGTGATGTACTTCAGCATAAAGTAATTACAACTCCTAAAGCACTTGCTCTTCTATATGCTTCAGATAGAGAAGATCATCTTTTTCATGAAGATGTAGGTATAAAAGATAAAACAGCTAATGGCTATATCGAGATTTCAGATAGATATTTTTATTCATCTTATGCTTATCAAAGTGTTAATGTCGATTCAAATTATGTAAAGGAAATTAACAATTTTCCTTCTCCTGAGATATTAATATACATTGATGTACCTGTTGATGTTTGTTTAAGTAGAATCGATAAAAGAGGTGGTGAAAAGGAGCTTTTTGAGAAAAAAGAGTTCTTAGAAAAGGTAGATTTAAACTTCAAAAGTGCAATAAAAAATGTTAATCCAGAAACTAAAGTATTAGTTGTAAATGGAGAACAAGATATTAGTAAAATTGCAAAGGAAATAGCATTCTTTGTTGATAAAAATATAGGCTGAGAAAACTCAGCCTTAACGAATAAACATTGCGTCCCCATAGCTAAAGAAATGATATTTTTCTTTTATTGCATGGTTATATGCATTTAATATTTTTTCCTTTGATGAAAATGCTGAAACAAGCATTAGTAATGTGGATTCCGGTGTATGGAAGTTCGTAAATAAGCTATCGACAAACTTAAACTTATAGCCAGGAGTAATAAAGATATTTGTCTTTCTAGAACCAGCTTCAATATGCCCTTCTCTATCTGCAGCACTTTCAAGTGTTCTTACACTAGTAGTTCCCACAGCAACAATCTTTCTTCCTTCTGCTTTTGCTTTATTTAATAGTTCTGCAGTTTTAGCATCGATTGTGTACTTTTCGTAATGCATATGATGGTCTTCGATATTTTCACTTCTGACTGGTAAAAATGTACCTGGACCTACATGAAGTGTTACCTCTGCAATTTCAATTCCTCTATTTTTAATTTCATCGAGAATTTCTTTAGTAAAGTGTAATCCTGCAGTAGGACTTGCAACAGAACCAATATTCTTTGAATAAACAGTTTGATACCTAGTTTCATCAGAGAACGTATCCTCTCTTTTAATGTAAGGAGGGAGGGGAACATGCCCAACAAGTGAAAAAAATTCCTCATCGAGTGGATTTTCAAATGATAATATTACACTTCCATCATCATTTTTTTTAGTTAACACTGCACTCGTAATTAAATTATTATTTGAGTCAAAGAAGGTATATTTTTTTCCTTCTTTTTGTTTTTTATTTTTGTTACACATGCATTTCCAGCTAAAATCCTCATTTTCTTCTAAAAATAAGAATTCAACCTCACCACCACCCTTGGTGTGTGCATAGGTTCTAGCTTTTCTAACTTTAGAATTATTTACTACTAAAACAGAACCTTCCTCTAAAAGTGATGGAAAGTCTCTAATTGTTAAATCTTTATATTCCCCACTTGCTCTATCCATTAAAAGAAGACGGTCTTCCCCTCTTTTTTCACTTGGATTTTGAGCTATTAATTCAGCGGGAAGATCAAAATAAAATTCCTTGGTCTGCATTTTTCTTTCCTTCTGCATTCATGCCTAGTAATTCATAGGCCTTTAATGTTACACATCTACCTCTTGGAGTCCTCTTTAAGTAACCTTGTTGAATTAAATAAGGCTCATAGAAGTCCTCAAGAGTTTCAACTGCCTCACCTACACTAATAGAAAGGGTATCGGCACCTACAGGACCACCATCATAGAAATCAATAATTGTTTTCAAAATGTTTCTATCTTGGCGCTCTAAACCATTATTATCAATTCCGAGTTTTGTTAAACCATGTTTTACAATATCTGTTGTAATTAAACTATCATTTAAAATGTCGGCAAAGTCACGTAAACGTTTTAGTAATCTGTTAGCAATACGTGGTGTACCTCTAGAACAATGTGCAAGTAAAGATGCAGCATCATCTTCGATATGACACTTTAATATAGTAGCAGAACGTAAAATAATGTTTTTTAGCTCTGCGTCATCGTAGTACTCTAAGTGACAGTTAATACCAAATCTCTCTGAAAGTGGTGTTGAGACAGCACCTGCTTTAGTTGTTGCTCCAACAAGAGTGAACTTTGGAAGAGGAATTCTCATAGTTCTTGCACTTGGACCTTGACCAATAACCCAGTCAATTTCGAAATCTTCCATAGCAATATAAAGCATTTCCTCTAAAGCAGGCTTTAATCTATGGATTTCATCGATAAAAAAGATTGAGTTTTCAGTTACATTAGTTAAAATACCAGCTAAATCTTTAGGTTTATCAAGTGCAGGAGCGCTTGTCATTCTTATTTCAGAGTGCATCTCGTTAGCAATAATTGATGCAAGAGTAGTTTTACCAAGTCCTGGAGGACCAACAAGAAATGTATGATCTAATGATTCACCACGATCACGAGCGGCTTTAATAAATATTGATAAATTCTCTTTAAGCTGCTTTTGCCCTTGGAAGTCTTCAAGGTACTGAGGTCTAAGAATGTTTTCATTTTTTTCATCTTGAGCTTGGAAAGTAACACTTACAGGACTATCTTCGCTTGTGTATTTTTCGTCGTCGTTCATGAAAGTCTCCTTAACAAGATTGGGAAGATATAGCTTTCAGCTTCATTATGACTCATCTTCTTTATCTTTTCACTCTCATCTTTTAATACTTTATCAAGGGTCTTATAAACTTGCTTCTTATCAAAACCCATACCAGCTAAAGAGTCGACAACATCAGCCCACATTTTATTGGACTTTTCAACATTCTCTACTCCACTTGGACTATCATCAGTAATAACAAGTGTATCACGAAGCATTAATATTAGTTTTTGAGCTGATTTCGCACCAATACCTGGAATTCTTGAGAGTGTTGAAATATCTCTTTGGTCAAGTGCTTTGATAAAATCATTCACACTAATAGCTGACAAAATCTTTAATGCTTGTTTAGCACCAATTCCAGGTACAGTTTGAAGCTGGTTAAAGCAATCTCGTTCAAAGCTATCTTTAAAACCAAATAATAAAGCAGCGTCCTCTCTAACAACATATTTTGTTAAAACGCGAACCTCTTTATCTCTTGATAATGATGAAAAATATGAAGCAGCTTGAGTTGAAATCTCAACAAAAAACTCCATTCCGTTTACATTAATTATCAAGCTATTTTGGTCGATACTTACAAGAAATCCATTTAATGCGTTTATCATCTATTACCTCATGATTTTTGATCCTGTTGCAGAAAAAACTGCATAAGTAATACAGTCTGCTAATGCATCCGCTGCGTGATCAGGCTTTGGAACCTTATCAAGTCCAAGTAAGATTTTTACCATCTGCTGAATTTGATTCTTATCTGCACTTCCAATTCCTGTTACTGCAGTTTTTATTTGTGGTGGTGAAAAGTAAGCAACTTCAATGTTTTTTCTTCTCATTTCAAATGAAATTGCACCCATTACTTTTGCAACACTTATAGCTGATGAAATATTTTTGGTAAAGAAGATTTCTTCCATTGAAACAACTTCAGCTTTATATTTGTCAGCGATTTTAGAAATTTCATCTACAATAGAAAATATTCTATCAGGAAGATTTGCCTCAGGCTTGGTAGCTATTACACCAAAAGAAACAGGCCGGTAGCGCTGATTTATAACTTCAACAACACCCCAGCCTGTATTTGCCAATCCTGGGTCAATACCTAGGATTATCATAAATTAATTAAGCCTCTGCTTCGAAATCATCTGGAAGATCAAGGTTTGTAGATACCATCTGAACATCTTCAAGATCTTCAAGGCGTTCAACAATCTTGAGAACCTTGTTAGCTTTTTCATTATCAAGAGTAACTGTTTGATCAGCAATCTTCTGGATATCAGCACTTTCCTGCTCGAAACCTGCTGCCTGCATTGCTTCAAGAACTGTAGCAAAGTCAGCTGGTGCTGTTGTTACTTCGATTACTCCATCAGATGTGCTTACATCCTCTGCTCCATTATCTAAAGCTGCTTCAAGAATCTGATCTTCAGTGTACTTCTCTTCACTGTAGGTGATAATACCCTTAGTTTGGAACATGTAAGATACACAACCTGTGCTACCAAGTGAACCACCAAGCTTTGTAAGTGTTGAACGTACATCTGCAGCTGTTCTGTTCTTGTTATCTGTGAGAGTATCAATGATGATTGCTACTCCACCTGGTGCATATCCTTCATATGTGAGTTCGAAGTAGTTAGTAGCTCCGCCTTCACCAGTTGCTTTCTTGATAGCTCTTTCAATGTTATCTTTTGGCATGTTCTCAGCCTTAGCCTTGAGGATGGCTGTTCTGAGGGTAGCATTGGAGTTAGGATCAGGACCGCCTTGCTTTGCAGCTACTGTGATTTCCTTGATGAGCTTAGTGAACTTTTGTCCACGTTTTGCGTCCGCGATACCTTTTGCATGTTTAATAGTTGCCCATTTACTGTGGCCAGACATATATAACCCCTTATAAATAATTAATTTTTACAACTATAATAAACTATCACAAAAAAAAATGTATCGTCAACATGATGAAAAATATTTTTTGTTTATATTGCCATTGCAAGAGTTAAAATTACTTGATTTTCGACTAAAATTCCCTCTTTTGTAAGAGAAAAACTATCACAGTTATCGATATAAAGCTCTTTATCTAGGTTTTTTATAAAGTTTTTATAAACGCTATCAAAGTTTTTTGAAAATCTTTTTTGATAATCTTTTTTACTAATTCCTTCTTTAACTCTTAAATGAGTTAATAGATATTCTTCTTCAAGTTCTTCTGTTGATAACCTATACGCATCAAAGGAAGGATCTTTGATATAGTCTTCAACACTATCTTTTTCTCTTAAACTAATAACTTTTTCATAGCCAACACTGCTTTCAGCAGTAGGCCCTAGTCCTATGTATTGACCAAGGTTCCAATATACTTGGTTATGAATTGATTCATATCCCTTTTTTGCAAAGTTACTAACTTCATATTGCTTATAGCCTAAGTTTTCTAAACATTGCCAAGCAGAAATGAGCATTTGTCTCTCCTCTTCTTCGTCAATTGGTTTACAGTTTTGAGTTAACTTTGTGCCCTCTTCAAATGTTAATGAGTAGAGAGAAATATGGTCAACATCGAAGGAAGAAAGAGTATTAATATCATTTATTGTGTTATCAACACCTTCACCAGGAATACAGGTTATTAAATCTCCGTTTAAGTGGATATTATATTTTTTCTTGAAAGCAGAAAGAATAGTTAAAGCATTTATATTGTCCTCAAAGCAAGCATTCCTTCCTATTGTTTTTAATGCTCTATTTGAAAAAGATTGGATACCAACACTAATTCGATTTACAAATTTAAATAATTTTTCAATTTCTTCTGTAACATATTCTGGATTTATTTCAATTGTAAACTCTTCACTCTTTCCATTACTAGAAGCAAGTTCTGCAATTTTTAAAAGGTTATCAAAACCTAAAACACCAGGATTTCCACCACCAATAAAGATTGTTTTATATGGCTTTTTTACTACCTTATTTAACTGTGTTATTTGTTTTAAAAGAGTGTCTAAAAACTCATCCTTTAGAGAGTAATCAACTGTAGAATAAAATGCACAGTATGAGCATTTACTCTTGCAAAAAGGAATATGAATATAGAGAGAAATATCTCTATTTAGATCTAAACCTTCCATCACTTAACTAACCCAACATCGCCAATAGGCCAAAATCTAGCAATTACTTTACCGTTAATTGTACTTTCCTTAACAGGTCCAAAATATCTTCCATCAGATGAATTATCTCTATTATCGCCAAGAGGTAAAACATATCCATTAGGTACATATATACCTGCTCTATAGTGGGAATATGCAGAACGTGCATACATATCAGAAGGATTAATTAATGTATTCATTAATGTTTTATTTTGTAGAAATTCATAGTAGTCAAACATATTTTGGTTTTGCACACTTTCATATGAATTTTTTAAGTGCTGAGGAACAACATTAATATTATTTTCTTGTAATGCAAATAACCTACCCCAAGCATGCATTCCATCATATAAACTTTCATCTACACTTCTATGTGGACCAGGTAATAGAGAATTTTCTTCTCTATATTCCTCTTCTGTAATGTAATTATCATATCCAGCTGGCTTAATTAAGACATTTCCATCCTTGAATTTTATATTATCACCACCAAAGCCAACTGCTCTCTTAACAAATAATCTTTCAGCAATAGACCCATCTTCATTTCTATCAATATTCACAAGTGATAGTGTTGCATAGTAAATGGCTTGAGAAAGAATATCAAAAACAGGTCCCTTTGAATTGTATTCAGGATTGTAGAAAGTAATAATATCATCTCTTTGTACTTTTCTTGAATTTGAAAAGATTTTTGGACCTGTAGGATATAGCTCTACCCCATAGCTAATTTTACTTACAACTACTCTATCGTTAATATTTAATGTTGATACCATCGAAGGAGATGGTATTAAAAATAGTTGAAATAAAAATTGATTTAATAATATTACTACAACAACTGCAAATATTAGTGCATCAATCCAAGACCAAAGTTCAGTAAGAATTGTTTTTTTCTTACTTTTTTCATATGCTTTTAAAGCTTTTCTATGTGTAAGAATTTTAACTGTTTTATTCTCTAAAAATGAATATATTTTATCCATGTTATTAAACATATCAAAGCCTTCGTTTGTTGACAATAGGAGGTATAATGATTACTTTAAATTGGTATGAAAAAAGAAAAACTTCCTGAGGTCGAACAAGTTGTTCTACCTAATATTTTAGGCATGAGGCCTGGAAAATATATTCTTATTGCTTTAATTGTAGTTATTTTACTTTTAATATTTTTGCTTGGTATTCTACCTGGAATTATCTCATCTGGTCGATACATCTCTTTTAACAGTAATTTAGCTGATGTTGGTATAATTCTTGATGGAAAATATATTGGTTCTACAGAAGGCTCAAGAATATTTGTTTCATCTGGAAAGCACAATGTAGAATACATTAAGAATTCTGAGAAAATTGCAGATGATGTAATTAGTGTGGATAAACCAATATTTTTAACTTTGCTAATAAAAAGAACTATGAATGTTGATGTTCCTAATGTTGGAAATCAAGAAATTTACAATAATAGTTTAGAAAACACATTATATAATATTGTCTCCTACTCTCAAGTTGTTGATTACTCAGATTTTTATAATTATCCTCCTTTAATTACCAATCTTGCAAAGGATGCGGTTGCTTGTAATATTAGTGATGTTAGCAAAGAGTTTTTCTTACTTCTTAATTTTATTACATCTGACGTTTTGAAAGCCGATTTAGATAATGCATTAATAATCCTAGAACAAAATAACATTAGTTATAAGACTGCTAACTTTACAAATTTTTATAACATGTTACCTGATGTGCTTTCTTCTAACCTTGATATTGTTAAAGTAAGCCAAAAAAAATGTGTAAATTCACCAAAGAAAGCTAATAATATGTTTATCTATGATGAAGTTACATTTGAAATAGGAACAGATAGCTACCCTAATATTTTTGGCATTAATACTTATCCTGTATTGGTAAATGTAAAGCCATTTGCAGTTAGTGAATCTTATGTTTCTGAATACGATTGGGCTTTGTTTATTGAAGCTAATCCATATTGGGCAAAGAGTAATATTAATACCTTAATTAATGATGGCATGGTAGATGAATACTATTTAGCTGGTATCTTCCCTTCAACTGTAAATAAAAGCACTCTACCTATTAGAAATATTAGTTATAATGCTGCCTTAGCATATGTTTCTTGGTTAAGTGATAAGACCGGTGAACCTTATCGACTTTTAAGTGAAGCTGAATATGAGGTTGTTGCCTCATCATGTAGCAATAAACCTTATAGTAATTCTCTTGTTGTAGTTGATAATGATTCAACACTTCCTAAAGGCGTTAATGGATGCTTATGGGAATTTACATCAACTCATTATGTTCCACTTGCTAGACTTTCAGGTTCATATGAAGAACTAACTAAACTTGGAATTGGTGATGTAATTATTAAGGGTGGTTCTTATATAAATAATTCATCTACAGTTTCTCCTGAAAGCGTTGGTGTAATTGAGAAAAATGTTACTAGTGAGTATACTGGTTTCAGAGTTGCAAAGGATATTTAATGGAAAAAGAAAAAT
>NZ_JAXEGN010000071.1:0-15398 GCF_034103065.1 Bullifex sp.
CAAATTCCATATTGCATTTATTTTTGTCTATGCTGTTTGTTCTATAATCGTAACAATAGAGTAAGAATGATGAATACCAATCTCTCTGCACCTCGGTACCATCTCGTAGTTTGTACAATCTATCAGATAGCTTCTTCTTGATATAATTATTCGAAACCTCGATATATGTACCGCCTGTCACTTTGAATTTCTTTTGTACAGTGGTCTGAAATTTAGAAGGGCACCTGTTCTTTATTGTTTTGAATAATTTTATAGCACTGATACTCTTTAGAGTTCTTACAACATCGCATGGAGCGACTGTCTATGGAACATCAATAAATATATGTATATGGTCAGCCATTACTTCAAGTGCCTTAATATGATAGTTATAATCATCACAGATTTTATATAGTATTTCTATAATGGCTTTCTCTACATTACCTTCCAATACTGAAAATCTAAACTTCGGACACCAGATAATGTGATATTGTATCAAGTATTTACATCATTATTTAAGCTAATTAATGCCCAAGAGTAGCAGAGATTTTCTCTGCTACTACCAAAGGGTTTTATTTGATAATAAATTTCTCAAAGAAGTAAGGAAGCTGTTTTCTCCACCATGGCCAATCATGGTTTACGTCATAGCCCCAATAATCTGAGAAATGAGGAATCCCCATCTTAGTTAAGATTTCATCAAGTTCTCTTGTGCCTCTTAATAAGTCTTCCTCCCATGCTCCTTGACCACAGCAGGTAATGATATCGCTATTTTTATAGAGCTCTATCCAAGGGTGGTCAGCTGGCATATTTCTCAAAAAAGCTGCAGGACAGTTATCATAAAGAGTACTATCCATATAGGAACCAAAGAATAAATTTGAATTAAAAGTTCCAGAAAGAGAAACCATTGCACCAAACTTATCAGGGCGGCGGAAGAAAAAGTTACCTGCATGATAACCTCCCATAGAACAACCAATTGCAATTGCTCTTTCCTTATTACCGCACTGTCTTTTTGCAGATGGATAAAGTTCATCAATAATATAGTGGTACCATTTCTCTTGGTTATAAGCTCTAGTTGCACCATCTAAGGTTTTTGATGACCATGATATTTCATCTAAAGAGTCTGCAAGCACAAGATAGATTTTTCCACTCTCAATGTATGGCATTAATGTATCAACCATACCAAAGTTTTCAAAGTCGTAATATCTACCATTTTGAGGAGCAAAGGCAATACAAAGTCTACCACCTCTCTTTCCAAAGGTTTTGTAAGTCATATCGCGGTCTAAAACCTTAGAAAAAGATGTTCTAATTTTTCCTTCCATTAAGCTCTCTCCTCTACAAAGTTAATAAATTCAAGAGCTGCTTTCTCATCATCTGCATGAGCTGTAAACATATAGTTACCCATTGCATCATACCAAAGAGCTGGAAGACGTTCTGCCATAACTATTTTACCTTCATACTTCTTCATTACCTCATCATATGAGTGCTTATATGAGTAGTTATCTCTTCTAGATGCATATACACAGAAGTGGTCTTTACCAAGGTCTGGAACAAGGCGTTTATCAGAAGTAACCATATCAGCCCAAATTTGATAAACATCTGTAGCATGTGCCCAGTTCATCATATCAGGAGTGTAACCACCAGCTGGTCTCATGTTAACCTCTAAGCCTACGAAATCACCCTTTTTACCAAGGCCTTTCTTATCTTTCTTCAAGCGGAAGAACTCAAGGTGTACAAATCTTGATTTAACATCAAATGCCTTAACAGTAGCTCTACCTAATGTCTTTAAATTTTCAGGTACATCAGCTGCTGTGTAGTAGTCTAGATCAAGTTTGTTATTTACAATATCTGCAATTGAAGGTGGCCAAAGAGTCATAGACTCAAAGAGTGGTTCACACTTTGAGTTGGTAATTACATCGTAAGAGACGATATCACCTTCAATAAATTCTTCCATTACATAGTCATAATTAGGCTTGACCTTAAAATAGTTCTCAAGTTCCTCATCAGATGTAATTTTAAATGTATGAGCAGCACCAACACCACACTCAGGCTTTGCAATAATTGGGTATCCTCCAATTTCATCAATAAACTTCTTTGCTTTTTTGAGGTCACTTACCTTATGAATTCTTGCAACAGAAACACCAGCCTTAATGTAATATTTCTTCATTTCATACTTGGATTTATATTTTTTAATACCCTTAGAATCTACTCCTGTTGTGATATTAAAATCTGTTCTAAGTTTTGCATCTTGCTCAAGCCAATACTCATTATTTGATTCAAGCCAATCGATTTTTCCATACTTAAATGCAAAGAACGCAACTGCTCTATACATTTCATCATAGCTTTCCATGTTATTAACACGGTAATACTCAGTAATTGAATCCTTTAACTGACTCGATAATGCATCATATGGAGTATCTCCAATAGCAAGTACATTAACACCATTCTTCTTTAAACGTGAGCAGAAATTCCAATATGTATGTGGAAACTGCGGAGAAATAAATATAAAATTCATCGGGTAAAGCCTCCAAAATCCAATATACGAAATAATAGACTTTAATGGGAAGTAAGTTATTTAACTTCTACTAATTTTTCATTTTCAATAATTAAATATGGTGGTGACTGTAAGTCCTTTTCATAGTAATTTTGCTTATATAACTCATAACGCTGAGAGGAAAAGCTTAAAGATTTTAAGAAATTTAATACTTCTACTCCGGATGCATTTACATTGCCTTTTAAAAACTTAAAGAGAGGCATTAACCACTCTTTATGGTCAAGTGAGGATGCATATAAGCTTTCAATATTTACAATATCTCTATTTAAAGCCTCAAATGCAGGAGTATATTCATTTAAATCTCTATACCTTAATAAACACCACCCTTCACTATTTCTTTTAACGACATAAGTATCAAAAAGATAACGTAGTATTAAAGTATTATATAAAAAGCACTTTACTTCTTCTCTATCTAAAGACTTAAGAAAGGCACAAATATTTAATATTTGTTTATCGTCACATCTATTTTCTTTATTTAATACTAATTCAACTGCATAGAGGATAAATTCTTCAAATGTGATTATAGGAAAGAACACTCCACCCTTTTCACTTCTAACAGCAGGTCGAATAAACTCTTCGCTATCAAATACAAGAGCATCTTCTAGGGTACAGGTAATATTATCTTTATCCCCTTCTGTGTGCGATGTTATCATTTTCCACCAAGAAGAGTAATCACTCTCCAAAAGAGGCGCAACACCATCACCATAAATCATTCTATTGTATAATCGTTCCGGTATACAGCCCGCTAGAAATCCAGAGAACGAATCAAGACCCTTCCAAATTACTTTAGCTATCTCCCTTTCCTTTGGATCTTCTAGCTTTTCAAGAAGATATGAAAAAACAACATCTCCCTTTGTGCATTGTAATCCTCTTGAATTCATAATTTTAAAGTAATGGTTTAAATCAGTTGAACTACTTAAAGTGGTTCTTAATATATAAACATGCTCTCTTAAATACTCAAAAAAAGCTTCTTTATCTGTTTTTTCTAACTCAGATTTTAATATTTGAGCTGACTTAAAGAAACGGTGTCCACTCCCTGTTTTACCTTTTTGTAGCTCCTCCAAGCTCTTTACTGATGATGGTCTTGCTTCATAGGATAAATTAATTTTCTTTCCATCTCCTGATAAAGAAAAGAGCAAAGAAAGCGCTGTAAGACGTTGCTGTCCATCAACTAATTCATAGTAACCATCAATAAAAAAGGTAACAAGAGAACCCATATAATACTCTTCTTTGCCTTCTTTTCTTGAATCCTCAATATCCTTAACAAGTCTAATTAATTCGCCTTCACTCCAAGCAAATTCTCTTTGATAAACTGGGATAATATATTTATCACTATCAAGTAGTGCACCAAGCTTTAATAAATCCATAACTACTCCAATTTAAGGAAAATATCAAAATCTCTATCAAAATCGATATCTCTAACAGGTCCCTTAGTTCTAAAGACGATGTTTTTCATTCCATCTAATCTTAAAGCTAAGTTGTATGCTAAAACCTCTTCAACATCGGAAGCATACCTAATTACACTTAACATGGAAGAATCCTTATCTAATACATATTCATTTAATCTTGAAAGTGTAACCGATGCATTCTCATATAAAGGTGCAAACGAATACTTAAAGAGCTTAGTTAATAGTATTTCTGTTTTGCTTCCAAAGCGGTCAGCTGCAAATAGTGCTAAAGCTAAAAATAAATCATAACATCTTTCTTGACTTGGATTAGTTAAATCAACGGTCTTTAATACTTCAGGTATTTGTCTATTAATCATTTTCTTTACACTTCTAAGTAAATAGAGGTAGTGAAAGGTATGGTCGAAAAACCATTTACCGTTAATCATTGGACTTTCAAGGCAAAACAAAGAGCTTAATACTCTCTTTACATATGGGTAATCACGATTTTTTTCAACGCCCTCGAACAAGAAAGCTTGTTCCTTCGTAAGTGGGCAAGTCCCCTCACCTCGTAAATAGTGCCATAACATTGATTGTAGCATAAAAAGATGTAATAGTTCTTGTTTATCAAAGCTCTCCCACTTTTGTACAGCCTCAATTTTTTCCTCTTCACTATCACATCTCATAGATACTAAGTGATAAGCCTTTAAAATATCAGCCATATCAAGCTCACGTCCTCTTTCATGTCCACTATCAAAGAAACTAAAGCAATCGGAGATATCATCTGCTTTAATAACAGTTATATAGGTATTGTTAAATAGAGCTTGTTTAAAAGCCTCTTTATCAAAACCATCGATACTTTTTTTAATTATTCTCCAATTTTCTTTTATTCTTCTTAACTCTTCTGGAGTCCAGCTCTTTTCCAGTACAGGATGTTTTAAATTAAAGTATTTAAAAATTAATGATAGTGTGATTACTCTTGATAATCCATCAACTAAATCATCTTTATTAAAGATAATTGTACCAAGGGGATATGATGTTTTACTTATAGCAATATCTCTAACAAGCTCTGCTGTCTTAATACCATCCCAGGTGTAAATACTTTTATATGTAGGTAAATGATCTATATTAGAAAGTAATTCTTCTATAGAGCTATCATAGACTGTTACTTTTCCCATGTGAGAAAAAATAGCATAAATAAAAAATAGAATCTAATAAAAAACTAGCTCCAAAGACCTTTATTAATCCTTGGAGCTATTAATTAACTATTAATAGTTATTACATCATTCCCATTTCAGGGTTGCCAGCTGGCATCTGAGGAGCTGGTGCAGGAATATCTGTAACAGCACACTCTGTTGTTAAGATTAATGATGCAATTGAAGCTGCGTTCTGGAGAGCAGATCTTGTAACCTTAGCTGGGTCAATAATACCTGCCTCAACCATGTTAACCCACTTCATAGCATTAGCATCGAAGCCAACACCCTTCTTCTCATTCTTACAGTGGTCAGCAATAACTGCGCCGTCTAAGCCTGCATTTGCAGCAATCTGTCTGATTGGCTCTTCAAGAGCTCTCTTAACGATGTTAAAACCAACCTTCTCATCCTCAGTAAGATCTGAAAGATCCTGAGCCTGAAGAGCATTAACTGCCTGAACAAGAGCAACACCACCACCTGGGATAACACCTTCTTCGATAGCAGCACGAGTTGCAGAAAGAGCATCCTCTACTCTGTGCTTCTTTTCCTTAAGTTCAACTTCTGTAGCTGCACCAACGTTGATAAGAGCAACGCCACCTGCAAGCTTAGCAAGACGCTCCTGGAGCTTCTCTCTATCGTAATCAGATGTGCAATCAGCAATCTGGTTCTTAATCTGAGCAATTCTGTCTCTAATAGCTTCTGTTGAACCTGCACCATTGATGATTGTTGTGTTTTCTTTCTCAACTTTAACACTCTTAGCTCTACCGAGGTTAGAGAGATCAGCGTTCTCAAGCTTCATACCAAGCTCTTCTGTAATAACCTGACCACCTGTTAAAATTGCGATATCCTCAAGCATAGCCTTTCTTCTATCACCAAAGCCTGGAGCCTTAACAGCTACAACATTAATTGTACCTCTTACTGAGTTAAGTACTAATGTTGTGAGAGCTTCACCATCAACATCTTCAGCGATAATTAAAAGTCCCTTACCTGTCTGAACAACCTTCTCGAGAACAGGGAGAAGATCCTTCATGTTACTAATCTTCTTGTCGTAAATAAGGATGTATGGGTTTTCCATAACACTTGTCATTGTGTCTCTGTTATTGCAGAAATAAGCAGAAAGGTAACCACGATCGAACTGCATACCTTCAACGAAGTCTACTGTAGTCTCGATTGTCTTTGACTCCTCAACTGTGATAACACCATCTTTACCAACCTTATCCATTGCATTAGCAATTTCATCACCGATAGTTCTATCGTTATTTGCAGAAATAGATGCAACTTGTGCGATTTCTTCCTTCTCCTGAATCATCTTTGCATCTTTCTTGATTTCTTCAACAGTGAGTTTTACAGCTTTGTCGATACCTCTTCTAATACCCATTGGGTTAACACCAGCAGCAACACTCTTCATACCTTCTTTTGTGATAGCATATGCAAGAACTGTAGCAGTAGTTGTACCGTCACCAGCAACATCGTTAGTCTTTGAAGCAACTTCCTTTAAAAGCTGAGCACCCATGTTTTCAAATGGATCTTCAAGTTCGATTTCACGAGCAACTGATACACCATCTTTTGTTACTGTAGGAGCACCATACTTTTTATCAAGAAGAACGAGTCTTCCCTTTGGTCCTAATGTTGTCATAACAGCCTTAGAAATTTTTTCAACACCGTTTACAAGAGACTTTCTTGCCTCTTCATTAAACTGCAACTGTTTAGCCATTTTTATATCTCCTTATATCATTACGTTTTCAAATTAACATGTGATAAAATACTTAACTTTTAATTTATCGGCAAGGCCTAAATGTGCAAAAGAAGACCAATAGAGAGAGCAAGTAGAGCAGAAAAGATATTACTTGTTAGATTTACAATATCATTATCGAAGAATTTTATTCCTCTTACTGCTCTTCTTTTTTTACCATTTTCATCAATTTCCTTCTCTGTCAGCTTTCCACTTTTCTCATCTAGATAGTGAACTTGGATAGTTCCTCCTAAAACACTATCAATTAAACAACCCGCGAAGCCAGAGGAGGCAACAAGTAAAGCTCCTGATAAATTTGCATTAAAGGTTGAATAGTAAAAGATTGCATATAAAACTGAAGCAAGCATTGATGCAGCACACCCTAAAAGTGAAATTCCACCAGAAAGCCCCTTCTCAACTCTCTTTCCACTAACTATTGAAATAGGATCATCCTTTGAAAGAACTCCAATATCTCCACCCCAAGTATCAGCACAAGCTTCAGCAAGTGAAGCTGTAAATACAATTAAGAAAATACTGTTTGTAGTTAATCTATAAAGAATTATACTTATTAATGCAGGAAGCCCATTTGCAAGGACTTGCATGTAGTCACGTTTTCCACCTTTCTTTTGGATTTTATTAATACCTCTTACCTTCTTTGAGAGTTTTCCAATAAAGGCAGCACTAATTAGGAAGAATAGATACATCATTAATGCTGATGTACCCCCTAAAAACAGGCTCAAAAAACCCATTACAAAGGCAGCGATTAACCCTGAAATTGTGAGCTGTTTAAGCTTATATGCAGTTGCTCCAATTAATGAAATCGCAAAAACAGATATTAACACCCTATAAATTATAGGTAGAGAGAAGAATTGCTGATCAATATAAATTAACATGCTAAAGCTCCGATTAATGCTGTAATAATTGGCACTGTAAGATTATCTAAGCCAAGTGGAGTAACAGACTCTAGGATTGTAGCACATAAAGCTAACAAAAGTGCAATTGGTAAAGAATATGAAAGGATTAATGCAATAATTAAAACAGTAATAAACATTACAAAGCTTCCTTCATAACTCTTTGTTGCTCCAAAAGCAATGTATTTATGCTTTCCAACTTTAGAGCCAATTAATGCAGCAAGTCCATCACCATAGCCCATAGCTAATACACCTAAAATAACATCTGTATCTGTCATTACATTTTTGTATTTACAAAGAGTAAGAATTAATAGAGTAATTGGAAAGTAAATTAGTCCATTATCTCTTTTTCTATCACCCATGCCTAAATAGCGTCCAAATCCTCCATATACAAATACAGTGTTAATAATGATAAACATTATTGGACCTATTAAGGCATAGCTAAGAGTATTAAAACCATATATTAAAATAAATACCCAGTTTGAGACTGTAATATGAATTAGCTTTCTAACACTCTCAGCTCTTAAATGGCAAAATTTATAAAGCAAGAATGCAATTAAAACTGTTGTACATACAAAAATTACAGATATAAATAAAGAGATAATGTTTTGGTCAATTACCATGAACGACCTCCACCACCGCCAAATCCGCCACCAGAAAATCCTGAGGAACCTGAGAATGTCATTGAACCTCCTGTGCTCTTTCCTTCAAAACCACTTGTAATTAGTTTTGCTGTATATCCACTATTAAAGCGTCTAAACATTCTTGAGTAGAACCAATAGTCAATAATCATATCAGTACCGGTATACCATGAGGCAGGAGTAAAGAACAGCCCTTCAAACTTCTTTGACCACTTATCTTCTAAGCCTAGTGCTATAGCATAGCTTAAGTTGTGGTAGTAGTATTCAGGATCTTGATCAATTAATGTCTTTAATTGGTCTATTTCAACCTTTTCAATAAATTCACGATAACCGAGTATTTCCTCAACTATCCTTTGACCATATTCACTTCGCTTTGTAATAAACTGTGCAAATATTGCAGATAGAGGAATTACAATTGCAGAAATTAATGTTGATATTAAAACTAAAATAGGAGTACAGCGTGCAGTTATTGCAAATGAAAATTGAACTACACTGACAACTAAAGCTAATGCTAGTAAAATAATACTAATTACAATCTTTACCCCACTACTAATTTCATGTTTTTTTGCAGCTGACCATATTAGAATAGAAGCAACAGAGAAATATAAGATATTTACAATTACACTAAATATTGCAACATCCATATTTCCAAGGTTTATTACAACTGAACTTAAAATCGCAAAAAGAATACCAAATAATGAAGCAAGATTTGATTTTCCTTCTGCTTTCTTATCCTTTAAAGATTGTTCTCCTTTGGAAAATCTCTTAACTAATGCAGGTTTAATATTATTTTGAAGTATTACTCCAAGCTTTGTTGATCCAATAGACTTTGTTGATAGCTCATCACCATTTAAGAATAGAGCATTAAATAGCACTAGTTCCTCTTTTGGTGCATTTTCAGGCGTTTTAATTTTATGAAGGATAAAGTCTTTCTTTCTCTCTTCTATTTTAATACATCCTTTATCAGCCCAATAGAAAATCATAGCAGAAAAGTCTCTATCATCTGCAGATGAATCATAGATATAACCAACAGCTAAAGGTGATAAATTCTCAGGAGGATTAAACCTTGGAACTACTACAATAGGTTTATCAACACCATACTTTTTATATAGATAGATTAAAATAAAGAGTAAAATAAGTGCTGATATTACTGTTACACAAAGACCTAATGCGGAGTAATCTTTAGGAACTCTTGCTCCCACAAAGTACCCTTCTTCCATCTCTGTTCGTAGTGTAATAGCTTCTCTCTCTTTTAATCCTGAAATAGTACCAGAAACAGTTGCTACTCCATCAAAAAGATATTTTCCTCTAGCAGTACTACTATAGTGCCCAGTTGTTAGATAAATTTTTTCTTTATCAATTGGCTTTGGGAAAGTAACTTTAAAATCTACATTGTTTATTTCACAATCCCAAGCATCACCAATGATGTTAAAGTAAAATTCATCGTAATCAGGATAAATATCTGCTCCAAGGTCATAACTATATGAAATAGTATAATGCTTTCTCCCTTTTACAAGGGTATCAGCATCACCTATTTTCAATGAAATAAAGTCATTATTTTCTTCTCTATCCCATTTTTCATTCACACTGATATTCGAAAGAATGGCTCTAAAGCCATTTTCATAGTTAACTGGAATATCTCTATAAAATCCATGAGAAGGTGAAGTAAAGTACATATCGATGTCTTCAGTAACGTTGTAAACACGATTTTCTTGAACATCGATATTAACTGAATAATTTTCTATGTAAAAATTTTCAGCACTTAGAGTAAATACTGTTAGTAAAAATACTAAAACAAAGATTAGTTTTTTCATAATTAATTAAAACTTAACTTCAACTCTCTGCTTTGCAGCTTCTTCTACTTCAGCATAAGAAAGCTTTTTAAAACCAGTCATTGATGCAACCAAATTAGAAGGGAACATCTCAACCTTACTATTCATTTGTTTAGCAATAGCATTGTAGTACTTTCTTGCATTTAATAAGCCTTTTTCAATTTCTGAAAGTTTTTGCTGTAAATCTAAGAAATTACTATTAGCCTTTAATTCAGGGTAGCTTTCAGAGAGTGCAAAGAGTGATTTAAGTGTGCCAGAAAGAACATTATTTGCATTATCTCTTTCTTCCATGGTGGTTGCACTCATAGCACTATTACGAGCTTTAATAACAGCCTCTAATGTACTACTTTCGTGTTTAGCATAACCTTTAACTGTTTCAACTAGGTTAGGAATTAAATCATATCTTTGCTTTAGGTGAACATCGATACCAGCATTTGCTTCTTCTGCTTGGTTTCTTAATTTTACAAATGAGTTATAGGTAGAAATAAAATATATTACTACTAATGCGGCAATTACAAGAATTATAATCAATGCAGTCATAAATAACCTCCAACGTTTTATAATACTGATACATTTGAGAATAATATTATTATATCATAGTGTCCATAAAAACATTACATTAGTCAAATTTCATTGCATTGAAGCTATTTTTAGATGTATAATTTCTGTATATAAAATGCATAAAGGAGCATAAAAGTGAGAGAACGACATAATCGTCTCAGCGTTGTTAAAGAAATTATCAAAAACAATAGGATAGATAACCAAGACACTCTCCTTGATTTACTAAAGGAAGAGGGTTTCAATGTCACTCAGGCTACTTTATCTAGAGATTTGAAGATGCTTAAAGTCGGAAAAATTTCAGATGGCTGGTCTGGTTACTATTATTCACTTCCTGAAAATGATTTAGTTTCTGAATCAGAAAAAAGCTATATTCAGGATGTTAGAAGGGGTATCATTTCAATCGAGTTTTCTGGGAATGTAGGTGTAGTTAAAACTCGTCCAGGACATGCAAACAGTGTTGGATTTGCACTTGATGTATTAAATCTTCCAGAAATTCTTGGCTCAATTGCTGGTGATGACACTATCTTCTTAATTTTAAGAGAAGGAATGACTAAAGAAGATCTTCTCGAAAGCTTCCAAACACGAATCCCGGAAATCGATAACTAAAGGAGTATACAAAATGGAATTCAATAACCTTGATACTTTGAAGGCTTATCAAGAGCTTTCAAACAGTGCAAAATGTTCTGTTAAATCACTTCTTTCAAAAGAAAGAATTGAGAAATGTAACATTGCTGCTGGCGGAACATTAACTTACAACTATGCAGCTATGCCTGTTTCTGACGAGCAAGTTGAACTTTTACAAGCTTTAGCAGATGAAGATCAGCTTGTTGAGAAGTATAAAGCTATATTATCTGGTGAAGTAATGAACCCAGGTGAAAAGCGCTTAGTACTTCACCAGCTTACTCGTGGCAACTGCCTTGATAAGCCAGTTTATGCAGATGGCGAAGAAAAAGGTGACTTTTATAAAACACAGCTTGAAAGAATTAAAGACTTCAGTGAAAAAGTTAGAAATGGCGTAATCAAAGGATCTACAGGTAAAGCATTTGACACAGTTTGCCAAATTGGTATCGGTGGTTCAGATTTAGGTCCAAGAGCTCTCTATCTTGCACTTGCAGAGTACATCAACAACTCTCCTGTTAAGCATCTCAATGCTAAATTTATCTCCAATGTTGATCCAGATGATGCTGCTTCAGTTATCAGAACTATCAACCCAGAAACTACTCTCTTTGTACTTGTTTCTAAATCAGGTACTACTCTTGAAACTCTTACAAACCAGATGCTTGTAACATCATCACTAAAAGGTGTTGATCCAGCTAAGCACCTTGTAGCTGTAACAAGTAAGACAAGCCCACTTGCTTCTAGTAAGGATGTTCTAGATGCATTCTTCATTGATGACTACATTGGTGGTAGATATAGTTCAACTAGTGCAGTTGGTGGTGTAATTCTTTCACTTGCGCTCGGTTTTGAAACTTTTGAAGAAATCCTAAAGGGTGCTCATGAAGCTGATATGAATGCTCTTGAAACAGATATTACAAAGAATGCAGCATTAATGGATGCATTAATTGGTGCATATCTTAGAAATGTATATAACTACCCTTCAACAGCAATTCTTCCTTACTCACAGGCGCTTTCAAGATTCCCAGCTCACCTTCAACAGCTTGATATGGAGTCAAATGGTAAGCATGTAAATCGCTTTGGTGAGAAGTTAAATTATGTAACAGGTCCTGTTATTTTTGGCGAACCAGGCACAAATGGTCAGCACAGCTTCTATCAGCTCTTACACCAAGGTACAGATATCGTACCTCTCCAGTTCATCGGTTTTAAAGAAAATCAGGCAGGAAGAGATATTGTTATTGAAGGTTCAACAAGCCAAGTAAAACTTAATGCTAACCTTGCAGCTCAGATCGTAGCATTTGCTCTAGGTAAAGATGATGAAAATCCTAATAAGGAATTTGACGGTGAAAGACCATCATCATTAATTTATGCAAATAAATTAACTCCAGCTGCACTTGGCGCTTTACTTGCTCACTTTGAAAATAAAGTAATGTTCCAAGGTTTTATTTGGAACCTTAACTCATTCGACCAAGAAGGTGTACAGCTTGGTAAGGTTCTTGCTAAGAAAGTTCTTAATGGTTGTCAGGGTGATGAAATCTTAAAAGCTTATGCAGATTTATTAATTTGATAAAAAGAGTAAAAAGTATTAAGCCGCACCATTAATTTGATGCGGCTTTTATTATTAGAGTGATGAACCGAAGTCTGTTACGATTACTTGACCTGTAATTGGTCTTGAATCATCACTTGCAAGGAATAAAAGAATCTTTGCAACATCATCTGGCATACATGGCTGAACTTTTAAGTCAGCGTGCTTAGCCATCTGGCCCATCATATCAGGATCTAATTTTGCAGGATTTAAAGTCATTGTCATAGGAGTTACAATTGTTCCTGGACAAATAGAGTTACATCTAATACCCTGACCTGCGAAGCGCATTGCAATGTGCTTTGTTAATGAAATTACAGCACCCTTACTTGCAACATAAGCAGCACCACCACAACCGTAGTAACCAGCAGCTGAATCGAGGTTAACGATAGAACCCTTTCCATGCTCCTTCATTATCTTACTTGCTTCTCTTGAACAAAGCATTGTTCCCTTTGCGTTGATTGAATAAACTTTTTCAATGTCTTCAAGAGTACACTTATCAATTGGCTTTAAGCCTTCTTCTAATACACCTGCATTATTTACAAGTACATCTACTGTTCCAAACTTATCTACAGCAGCTTGAACCATGTTCTTTACATCATCTTCGTTACTAACATCGCATCTTACTGCTAATACTTCGCCACCTTCAGCTTTAATCTTGTTTGCAACTTCTTCGAGCTTATCAACTCTTCTTGCTGTGATAACAACCTTAGCTCCTTCACGTGCAAAGAGTTCTGCTGTAGCAGCACCTACACCTGAGTTAGAACCTGTAATAATACATACTTTTCCATCTAATCTTTTCATAAAAAAAAATACTCCCAAAACGATTATACATCTTTTCGGGAGTTTTAATAGATATTTTTTTACTTATTTTGATAAGAGCATTGCATCATTTGCTTCTGTACTTCCGCTTGCTTTTGAAAACATATCAAGAAGATCAGGAACAGTAAGCTTTTTCTTATCTTCACCAGAAATATCAACAACAATGTGTCCAGCATCCATCATGATAAGTCTATTACCATGAGTAATGGCATCTCTCATATTATGAGTTACCATCATTGTTGTAAGGTGGTTTTCTTCTACAACCTTATCAGACATATATAATACCTTTTCAGCTGTCTTAGGGTCTAAGGCTGCAGTATGTTCATCGAGCAATAATACCTTTGGCTTTTTAAGTGTAGCCATTAAAAGAGTAAGCGCTTGACGCTGTCCACCAGAAAGAAGACCAACCTTAGTTGTAAGTCTATCTTCTAGCCCAAGGTTAAGACCTTTGAGAGCCTGATAGAACATCTCTCTTTCTTCTTTAGTAATACCCCACTTAAGGCCACGACGCTGACCACGGCGTAATGCAAGAGCCATATTTTCCTCGATCATCATTTGAGGATTTGTACCCTTCATAGGATCTTGGAATACTCTACCAAGCATTGTTGCTCTCTTATAGTCAGGCATATTTGTTAAATCTACATCATCTGCTTTAATAGTACCTTCATCAACAAAGAATACACCTGCAATAGCATTGAGCATTGTAGATTTACCTGCACCATTACCACCAATAACTGTAACAAAGTCACCATCATTGAGTGTTAAACTCAAGTTATCAAGTGCAAGTTTTGCATTGATAGTACCTTTATTAAATGTCTTTGAAATATTCTTCAGCTCAAGCATTCTTTACCCCCTTACGATGAGAGAAAAACTTAGTTTTCCAATATGGAACAGCTAAGAAGAGTGCTACGATTACAGCAGTAATGAGCTTGAGATCGTTTGTATTTAATCCGAGCTGGAGTGTAATCTGAATTACGATATAGTAAATAATAGAACCAAGTACTACAAATGTAAGAGTTCCAGCAAAGTTATGTTTAATCTTCTTAAATACAACTTCACCAATAATTACGGAAGCAAGACCAATTACGATTGCACCACGTCCCATATTTACATCAACTGCACCTTGGTATTGTGCAACAAGGGCACCAGAGAGTGCAACAAGTGCGTTTGAAACCATAAGACCAAGGATGATATCATTGTCTGGGTTAATTCCCTGTGCTCTCGCCATATCTTTATTTGCACCAGTTGCTCTCATTGAACAACCTTTTTCAGTTCCAAAGAACCAGTAAATAACAGCGATAAGTACAGCCAAAAGAATTACTAATAAAATAACTGGGTTATCAAAAGAAAGGTCACGAACAAAGCGCTGAGATACTAATAAATTATATTTATCAACACTAACTGGCTGGTTAGACTTTCCACCCATTATTCTTAAGTTAACTGAATATAAAGCGAGCTGTGTAAGTATTCCCGCTAAGATAGCAGGAATACCACACTTTGTATGGAGGGCTGCAGTAACAAGACCTGCAATTGCACCTACTCCGGTAGCAGCTAAAACCGCAACATATGGATTTACTCCAGCTCTTATAAGGACAAC
>NZ_JAXEGN010000072.1:0-5118 GCF_034103065.1 Bullifex sp.
GATAAAATGATGGGTGAGGAGTATTCCTCTAATAAAAGAAGTAGTGCCGAAAAAACATTCATTTCAAGACTTGAGATGATGATTAGAGACTTGCAAAATAAAATAAGAATGCAGAAATCTATTTCTTCTTTCTCTGATAAAGAATTATCTTTCGAGGATATATTATCTTCTCTTGAGGCTCTTAAAAAAGATTTCTACACATATAAAGGTACAATACCACCATTTATCGATACATTTCTTTCTCCAGATGGTTTATTAACTCAAAAAAGAGAAATTTCTGATAAAGAAAGTTCTTTAAGAGGGGCAAATGTAAAGAGTAGGGAAAAGATTACTTCTTTCCGCTCTCAAATAGAAGGGTTAGAGGTAGAGGTTGATGCACTTCGTGAAACAATAAAGCAAATGGAGATTCAGACTGCGTCCATTAAGGCTGGTATGGATTCTTTTAAAGCAGTAAAAGATAATCTTGAAAGAAGTATTGAAGAAAAAGAAATAAGCTTTTCTGATAGTCAAAGTGCAATTACTATTGCTGAATCTAGAATTAATTCAACTGCTAACCAGTTACGAGAAGCAGATAAAGAAAAAGCTGAATTAATTAACCAAATCACTCAGTTAAAAAAGGAATTAAAGTCTCTACAAGATGAAATAAATGAGCGTTATAGCTTACTTAGCTCTAAAGAAAAAGAGAAAAACGATACAATTGATAAAATTAATTACCTTAATAATGAAATTGAGAAAAACGAACTTTGGATTACTAACACTCAAGATTTAATTCAAAACCTTTATGCTTCATTCTATAACACCTATTCAAGAAACCTAAGAGAATTTGAAGATAGAATGAATGCAGAGCTTGGTGAGCAAGTATTGCTTGAAAACGAGTTAGTTGAAATAAAAAAGCAATTACAAGCTTTAGGCCCAAATATCAACCATATGGCAGTTGATGAATTTGAAGGAGCTAAGGAGCGCTATGAGTTCTTGCAAAAGCAACTCGATGATATGTATAAAAGTAAACATGATCTTGAAACTGTTCTTGAAGAAATTGAGACAAGATCAAAGGAAATGTTTCTAAATACATATAAGCAAATTAGTGAAAACTTCCAAGTAATGTTTAGAAGGTTATTTGGTGGTGGTAGAGCTGAAATTACACTACAAGATCCTGAAAATATCTTAACAAGTGGTATTGATATCTTTGCTCAACCACCAGGAAAAAAGCTTATTAGCTTAACCCTTTTATCAGGTGGTGAAAGAAGTATGACTGCAGTAGCGCTTCTATTTGCAACATACATGGTAAAACCATCTCCATTCTGTATCCTAGATGAAATCGATGCTGCCCTTGATGATAAGAATATTGGCTTCTTCTTATCTGTATTAGATGATTTTGCTAAAGATAGCCAATTTATTATTATCACACACAATAAGCATACTGTAATGGGTTCTGCATCACTACTTGGTGTTACTCAGATGGAAGCTGGTGTTTCAACCACAGTAAGCTATAAACTTGCAAGAATTAAAGGGGAAGCTGTTATCTTAAATGAAAATGATACTGAAGTAGATTTTGATAGTGAAGGTAGAAGAACAAATAAGTGATGTTCTTCTATTTTTATAATTTTATTAAAATTTAAGGGATAAAATTATGAAGATATTGTACTTTGATTTATCTGCTATATTAATAATAGATATAATGATTGTTGATCTTTTTCTGAGGAAAAATCAGAAGAATTTCACCAATAAAATATTATTATTCATTTATATAAATGTACTTATCACTACAATTTTTGATCTCTGGTCTGAGGCTTATAATATTTGGTTTTTAGCTAATGAAACTGACTCAACCTTTAGATACTTTCTCTACTATGGGTATTTTTACAGCAGAAATTTAACTCCTCTCTTGTTCCAGATTTACCTATACGCAGTTACTGAAACATTGCATCTACTTAAACAAAGCAGAAAGAGAAAGGTTATATTAATTTTCCCATATTGCTTAGTATGTGCTTTATTAATATCAAATATATTCTTCAATAATGTTTTCTATTTTGATGATAATTTAATATATACAAGAAGTACGATGTTTTATGGCTTACATATTTGTGCCTTTATGTATTTTGTATATGGTCTTTCATTTTTATTTAAATATAGAAAAGTATTATCAATAGATAAGTTTATCTCTTTAGTTTGTTTCTACCCTTGGAACTTATTTGCTATTTTGGTTCAGGCATTTATTCCTGAGTATTTAGTAGAAATGTTTTTAAATACAGTTTCTCTATTTTTAGTTTCAAATATTGTTCAACGCTTAGAAGAAGTAATTAACCCACTTATTGGTATTAAGAGTCATATCGCTTATTCAACTGATATGAAAAAAGTATTTTACCTTAAAAAACCAGTGAGAATACTAATATTAAGGATAGTTAATTATCCTGCATTACTTACTATTTTAGGTAATGATGCTTGTAATGATTTAATGAAGCAAATTGCAAATAAGATGAAATATTATTTTGCTACCTCTGAGCTTTATTACCTTGAAAATGGTTTATTTGCTTCCTCTTTTGAACAAACTAATTTTGATAGGTCAAGGGATAATATTAAAAACTTTCGAGATTCAATTTGTGGTAGCTTCCAATTTGGAAAAATGGAACTAGAGATGGATAGCTGTTTATGTGTTTTCTCATGTCCTCAGGACTTTGATAACTATGATAAAATGATGTCTTTCGTTTATTCCTTTTATTCATACCTTCCTGCTAATGGAAACATTACTTTTCTTGCAGATGAAAATGATAAACAAAAGTATAAGTTCCATTTAAGAAATGAGATTGATCATATTATTAGTAAGGCAATAGAAGAAAATCGATTTGAGATGTATTATCAGCCAATATACTCTGTAAAGCATAAGAAGTTCATTTCTGCTGAAGCCTTAATAAGATTAAAGGATGAGAAGTTTGGCTTTATTCCTCCTGATTTATTTATTAAAGCAGCAGAAAACAATGGAACAATTTTGCAAATTGGAGAAATAGTTTTAGATAATGTTTGTAACTTTATTTCAAGATGTACAGAGGCAAAACTTCAAATTAATTTCTTTGAGATTAATCTATCTATGAAGCAGTGTGTTCAAGTAGATTTAAAGGACAAAATCTTATTTTACCTTAAAAAGTATAATCTAAAACCAGAACAAGCTAATCTAGAAATAACAGAAACAGCTGCAAATACAGCTCAAGATATTGTATTAGATAATATTAAAGCTTTAAAAGATATAGGTGTTTCTTTTGCTTTAGATGATTATGGTACAGGGTATTCTAACCTTAGTAGAATAATAAGTTTACCCCTTAAAATTGTTAAAATTGATAAGAGTATGACTGATAAAGTTTTTGATAGTAAGATCAATTCAGTATTAAAATATTCTGTTTCGCTTCTAAAGGAAATAGGTATGGAAATTGTTGTAGAAGGTGTTGAAACTGAGGATGTTTTAAATTGCTTTGTTCAAATGGGTTGTGACTACATTCAAGGATATCATTTTTCAAAGCCTCTTCCTGAAGCAGATTTTATTGAGTTTATAAAAAAGCATAATATATAAGATGTGAGTAATCTTATTGACTAAAAAGGCCATTAACAGGTATAAATTAAAAGTTGCAATATAACCAAGGAAAGGTACATGTTTGATAATATAAGCACAAAGTTTTCCTCGATAATGAAAAATTTATCGGGCAAAGGTAAGATAACAGAGAAAAACATCCGTGATGCAGTTGAAGAGATTAAAATGTCTCTTTTGGACGCCGATGTTAATCTTCGTGTTGTCAGACGTTTTATCAACAGTACACTTGAAGAAGCCCTCGGTGAAAAGGTTCTTCTTTCTGTTGATCCAGGTCAGCAATTTACAAAGATTGTCTATGACAAGATGGTTGCTTTACTTGGTGATGAAGAAGGACAAAAGCTAAAGCTAAAAGGAAAAGATACAACTAGCATAATTCTTAAGATGGGTCTTCAAGGCTCTGGTAAGACAACTACAGCTCATAAGCTTGCATTGAAGCTTAAAAAAGAGGGTAGAAAGGTTATGCTCGTTGCTGCTGACCTTGTTAGACCAGCAGCTATTACCCAATTACAGGTATTAGGTGAAAAAGTTGGTGTCAGAGTATTTACTATTCCTGGCGAAAAAAATCCTGTTAAAGTTGCAACTGAAGCAGTTAAAACTGCTCGTCATGAACTTTATGACACTGTAATTATCGATACAAGTGGTAGAATGCACCTTGATGATGTCTTGATGAAAGAGATTCAGGATATCGCAAGAGCTGTAAATCCAGATGAAACTCTCTTTGTTGCTGATGCAATGACAGGTCAAAATGCTGTCAACATTGCAAAAGAATTTGAGGAGAAGGTAGGAATATCTGGTGTAATCCTTTCTAAGTTTGACTCTGATACTCGTGGTGGTGCTGCACTTTCTCTTAAGAGTGTTGTAGGTAAGCCAATTAAGTTTATCGGTACAGGTGAAAAGAGTGAGGATTTAGACGCATTCCATCCTGACCGTATTGCATCAAGAATTCTTGGCATGGGTGATGTTGTTTCATTAGTTGAGAAAGCTCAAGAAGCTTTTGATAAGGATGAAGCAGAGCGCATTGCTAAAAAGATGCAGAAGAACACATTTGATCTTCAAGACTATCTTGACCAACTCGAGAATATGAAGAAGATGGGTTCTGCTGATAAAATTCTTGAGATGATTCCAGGTGCAAAGGGTAATATTTCAGAAGAAGATCTTAACCTTAAAGAAGTAGAGGTTGAAAAGGCTATTATCAAATCTATGACTAGGTTCGAGAGAGAAAACTATAGAATCATCGGACCATCAAGAAGAAAGAGAATAGCAAAGGGTAGTGGCACAAGTGTTGCTGATGTAAATCGCCTTTTAAAGAAATTTGAAAAAAGTAAGCTTTTAATGAAAAAGCTTATGGGAAATAAGAAATTACAGGCAAACATGCTTAATAAATTAGGTATGTAGGCCTATCAAGTAGAATAAGGAGTAAAGCCGTGAGTGTTAGCATGAGACTAAAGCGCTTTGGGTCTAAGAAGAGACCTTACTATCGTGTTGTTGTTATGGACAGCAGAGCTGCAGCAACAAGTAGAACTATTGATGAGATTGGT
>NZ_JAXEGN010000073.1:0-2958 GCF_034103065.1 Bullifex sp.
ATTGAATTTGTTAAAAAGTCAAATAAATCTAAAAATTGCATGCCAAGCATTTTAATATTGCTTAAAGGACCATAGCAGAGAGCAGATAGAGTTCCTAAAGCTATCATTAATACGCCTGTTATCAATGTTGCTTTCTTTCTAGAGATTTTTAATTCGTCAGTAATTGTTGATACTACACTCTCTGTTAAAGCAATTGAACTTGTTAGTGCAGCAAATAGTACTAAAACAAAGAATAAAATACCAATAATATTACCAAAGCCCATGCTATCAAAAACCTTTGGAATAGTAATAAACATTAATGATGGACCCGCTTGAAGTTTTTCAGGATCTCCACCTGAGAAAGCAAAAACAGCTGGAATAATCATTAAGCCTGCAATAATTGCAATTAAGGTATCAAAGATTTCTACCTGCTTTGTTGATTCTTCAATTGAGGTATCATCCTTCATGTAAGAACCGTATGTTATTAATATACCCATTGCAATTGAAAGAGAATAAAACATTTGTCCCATTGCAGCTACAATGGTCATCAATGAAAAATTCTTAAAATTAGGGATTAACAAATACTTAACACCCTCTATTGCGCCAGGACGTGTAATTGAGTAAATCATTATCAAAAGTGATAAGATAACTAAAATAGGCATCATTATCCTTGATACCTTTTCAACACCATTCTTTACTCCATTAAAGACAATAAATAAAGTAATTAATGCAAAGATAATAAAGTATATTTCACATGATAATCCATTTGAAATAAAAGATCCAAAATATCCATCATTAGCAAGTGCAGAACCATTTTGGAATAAATATTCCATCAAATACTTTAGTACCCAACCACCAATAACTGAATAGTACGGCACAATCAATAGTGGGATTATTACATTTATCCAACCACCAAATTTTAACCACTTAGCGTTTCCAAATGATTTAAATGCACTTACAGGACTCTTTTTTGTCATTCTTCCAATTGATGTTTCTGCTATCACCATGGAAAAACCAAATGTTAATACAAGTAAAACATAAATAATTAAGAACATTCCCCCGCCATATTTAGCAGCAAGATATGGGAATCGCCAAATATTACCAAGTCCAACAGATGCACCAGCAGCTGCAAGTACAAATCCTATCTTTCCAGAGAAAGATCCTCTTTCAGAGCTCATAGTTTACCTCTTATGTTATATTTTAAACAAACAAGATAATGATAACCCAAAAATTTACATAATACGATAGAAAATGTTAATAATATGACGAAAGCTTTATTTCTACCTTCTAGTTCACATCAAATGAAGTACGAAGTGAAGTGATATGTAGTTTTACTTCACTTTACTTTACTTCATTCTTTTATTCCTGCTTTTTTACAGAGAAATATATAGTATTCTTCCAATCGTTGAGTCACAAAAATCACAAACAGAAGATTTATTAAAGGTAGCTCATACTAATATTCTATATCATAGATTAAGTATTTTTCATTTATGCATCGTTATTAGTTTCAATTCCTGCTAGATAATATCCACATGAAAACTAATCTCTTGCCATGAGGAAAATGACATTGATTTTCAATATCCCTCTAAAAACCAAAATAGTGTGCTTATGCATTATAGAAAAGATTTACAACATCATTACAATCTTTTGTACAAAAATTTTCTTTCCTATTTATTTGATAGACAATCTATATTCATTTTTAGCTCTTCATATTTTTTATCACAAATAAAAGGTATTCTTGCCAAGGGTAATTACAATGATATATTTTGGGCTATTAACAATTTTGATATTAATTCTATCTGTTAGTGCTATTTCAACAAAAAAGCAAAAAGGAAAAGAATTTAGTGGTAAAAAAAGTGCATCATCACTTTTAGTCCTATGAGGAATTGTAGGAACTATAGTTGGATGCTCTTCCACTGTAGGCACAGCTCAAGCTGCATTTTCTTTAGGTTTATCTGCATGGTGGTATACACTTGGTTGCTCTATTGGAATACTACTATTTGCTTTCTTTTTTTCAAAGAAAATTTATTTTAGTGATAAAACAACTCTTCTTGAGATAGTCTCCTCTAAATATGGATAAAGCTCCGCAATAACAATGAGTTTACTATCTGCAGGAGGAACAACACTATCTATCGTTTCCCAAGTATTAAGTGCTATAGCACTAATTACTGCACTACTTCCAATAAATCAAACAGTAGCATTAATAGTATTTATCATTTTAGTTCTTATCTATGTATTTTTTGGGGGTGACATATCCTTAGGATATATGGGAATTTTAAAAGCAGTATTAATGGCAATTGGTTTTCTTGCCTGCGGTGTTGTTGCATATTTATTTATGGGGAAATCATTGTATTACCTGCCTAAAGACCCTAATTTCAATATTTTTGCAGGAGGAGTTTGGAAAAACCTCAGCCAAGTGATATCACTTTCATTTGGGATAATCACAGGACAAAACTACACATCTGCCTTGATAACAAGAAAAACTTATAAAGAAAGTAAAAAGCTATAATACTTTCTTCAATAATAGGACCATTCATTGGTCTATTTTGTATATTCCTAGGCTTTTATATGAAGCTATACTACCCAGGAATTGAATAATCAACAGCTCTTCCTCAATTTATCTTATTAAAGATGCCTCCATTTATTGCAGGGTGTTTAGAAGGAATGCTTTTATTAACTTTAGTTGAAACTACAGCAGGAACTCTTTATGCTAATTCTACTATTTGCTATAGAGGTTTATTAAAAAGTAAAGTGAAAAATGAAACTCTAGCAACAAGAATTCTTATCCTTGTATTTACATAAAGTAGCAAGAAAGCTTCCGTCCCTTTATGGCGGATAATGAATTGCAGTTTTATTTATAATACAGATAGTTGCAGCATAGACAGTTAAGCTGAACAGTTGATATAATTCATTCATGACAGACGACGAACGTTCAGCAAAGAATAATACTATAAGGGAAACACTTAAGGAGACTAAGCT
>NZ_JAXEGN010000074.1:0-8787 GCF_034103065.1 Bullifex sp.
CATAACAGAACCAAAGAAAGTTGGATCCTCAACTAATATTACCTTTCCTGTCTTTAACACACTCTTTTTTATTGTCTCAAAATCGATTGGTCTAAGTGATACTAAATCAATGTGATCTACACTACGGGACACCTCACTTAAGGCCTTTCGAACAGTTAACGTTGCCCTAGAATAGGAAATAACCGTTAACTCATCTCCACTTCTTAATACCTGAGCCTTACCAATCGGGAATGAAGAATATACATCTCCACACTCCCCTGAGCTACCATATAAAGCCTTATGCTCTAAGAAGAGTACAGGATCAGGATCTAAGTATGCACTCTTCAGCAAAGCTTTTGCTGTGAATGGATCAGAAGGTGCAACAACTTTAATACCTGGGATATTTAAAAACATTGCTTCAAGTGATTGCGTATGCTGTGAACCATGACCTGTTCCAGATCCAATTGGGGTACGTAATACCATTGGACAACTTAATTGACCTGCAGACATATATCTCATCTTAGCAGCATGGTTAATTAGTCCATCACTTGCTAGTGTTAAGAAATCACCATACATAATCTCTTCAATTACTCTTTGACCCATTATACCAGCACCAACTGCAATACCAGTAAAGGCTTCTTCACTTACAGGAGTTTCCAAAATATGGTCACCACACTCTTTGTACAAATCACCAGTAACCCCAAAGCATCCACCATATACCCCAACATCCTCACCAATTAATGTTGCTTTTTCATCTTGAAGGATTTCAGAGAGAGCTTCTCTTATAGCTAAACGATATGTAGATGGATGCATACCACTTTTTCTGATAGGAATATCAGGAGCTTTTCCATATACTAGCTCTTTAGTTTCTTCTAAAGTTAAGATTTCATCTTTCTTTTCATAAGCCTTATTAAATTCAGCTTCGACAAATTCTTTTACTTCTAAGCGTAGCTTTCTAATTGTACTTTTATCTAATGAAAGACTTCTTTCAAACAAAACTAATGGATCCTTTTCTCTCCAAATAGCTTCTTCTTCTGCACTTCGATAAACTCTTGAATCACTTTTAGAGTGTCCACAATAGCGATATGTATTTACCTCTACAAAGACTGGCTCACTGTTACTAATCATGTAACTTCTTGCCTTTTTAACGGTATCAAAAACAGCATCGAAATCATTACCATCACACTTGAACGACTTCATCGAATAACCACTAGCTCTAGATGATATATCTGAGGTACTTATCATTCTTTCTGCAGAAGCAGACATACCGTAGTGGTTATTTTCACAGTAAAACATTACAGGTAAGTTCCAAACCGAAGCAAGATTCATACACTCGTGGGTAACACCTCTACTAGTTGCTCCATCACCCATAATAGCAACGGCTATTTGCTTCTTATTCTCTCTTCTAAGAGCAAATGCAATACCTGAAGCAATTGCTATTCCTGATCCAACTACTGCCGAGGAGCCTGCATTACAGGTTTCTTTATCGGTCATGTGCATTGACCCACCTAGTCCTTTACAAAGGCCATATTTACTTCCAAGCATTTCAGAAAACATTTTAAAAATTGATGAGCCCTTTGCAATATTGAAACCATGAGTACGGTGTGTTGGAACTATCCAGTCAGCTGAATCTAATGCAAGACATAGTCCAAAGTGACTAGCTTCTTGACCTATATTTAAATGAGTAGTGCCATACAGGGCACCCTCAGCAAAGAGGTTTTGTAGTTTTTCTTCAAAAAAGCGAGATAGATACATCCCCTTTAGAATATCAATTTTATTATGCATTAACTTTCCCCAGATGTAGAGTCTTTCAAAAGATGTAATTATATTACACCTGAGATAGCATCATTAGCAAGGCAAGTCTGAATAATTCTAAAAAACTAAGTGCTTTTTACTCTTCTATAAATAATTTTTTTTCAATATCATAAGCTCTGTAATAATCTTTAGGAGTTTTTCAATGGCGAAATCACTTACAATCCCACCACTAACAGAGGATTTAGCTCAAGTTTTAATCGACGCTGATACAATCAATCGCAGAGTAACAGAATTAGCTGCTCAGATTAATCACGACTATAGAGATATTAAAGAACCTTTAATTCTTATTGGAGTATTAAAAGGTTCTTTTATTTTCCTTTCAGATCTTTGTAGAAAGCTTACAATTCCTCATGTTGTAGATTTTATTGCAATTTCCTCTTATGGAAATAGAGGTGAAGTTCAAGGCAACGTAAGAATGCTCATGGATATCAGAGAGGATATGGCTGGTAGAGATGTATTAATCGTTGAAGATATTCTTGATAGTGGTAATACCCTTGCTTACCTTCAAAGAAACTTCTCAACTAGAGGTGCAAAGAGTGTTAAGATTGCAACCTTCCTTGATAAACCTGAAAGACATAAGATAGATTTAAAACTTGATTACATGGGCTTTACTATTCCTGATGTTTGGGTAGTAGGCTATGGTCTTGATTATAAGGAAAAGTACAGAACTCTTCCTTACATTGCAGAAATGTACCCAGTTCACTAATCTAAGGAGATATATAATGGACGCTGATAAGTTCTATGTTAGTTACAACACTGTTCACAAGCTTGTAAAAGGCCTTGCTGAAAGAATAACAGAAAGTGGCTTTGATCCAGATGTTATTGTCGCAATTGGTTCAGGTGGTTTTATCCCTGCAAGAATGATTAAAACATTCATTAACAGACCTATTTATGCTGTTGGTATTTCATATTATGGAATGGATAACAAGCATAAAACTCACCCTACAAAGATTCAGTGGATTGATGAAGTAGCAGAACAGCTTAAAGGTAAAAAGATTTTACTCATCGATGAAGTTGATGATACTAGAGCTACACTTGCGTATTGTGTTGGTGAGTTATTAAGCTACGAGCCTGAAGAGATTGCAGTACTTGTACTACATAACAAGCTCAAGAAGAAGGATGTTGAATTCCCACCTGAGATTAAGAGATATTATCCAGCTCTTGAAATCGAAGATATGTGGATTAAATATCCATGGGATGCAATCGATATCGATGAGCACACTGCAAACGAAGCAGAGATGCTTAAGAATATGAATAAATAATTTATGGGGAGGTCTTTCGACCTCCTATATCTTTTTAATGATAAAGGATAATTAAGAATGAGTAATGTTACAGCAATTGTAGGTGTTCAGTGGGGCGATGAAGGTAAAGGCCGTGTCGTCGACTATTTAGCAAAGGATGCTGAACTTGTAATCCGTTTCCAAGGTGGAGACAATGCAGGTCATACAGTAATAAATGATAAAGGTAAATTTGCACTACACATAATTCCTTCAGGTGTTTTTAATGAAAATACAATGAATATTGTTGGTGCTGGTACTGTCGTTAACTTCTCAACTATGAGAGAAGAAATCAATAACATTGAAAAGGTAACTGGTGAAAGTGTTACTAATGTATTTATCGATGAAAGAGCTCATTTAATCATGCCATACCACACTCTCCTTGATGGTGCAGAAGAAAGTAAGAGAAGTTCAGATCAAAAGATTGGAACAACAAAGAGAGGTATTGGTCCTTGTTATAGTGATAAAGGTGCAAGAATGGGTCTTCGTGCTGGCGACTTAAAGGATGAAGCTTGGCTTAGAAAAAGAATTGAATTATTACTTCCAAAGAAAAATAGAGACCTTGAGTACTACGGTCTTAAAACATTTACAGTTGATGAGTTAATGGATGTTTGTAAAGAATGGAAGAACCAATTTGGTGATTACATTATCGATACTGTTCCAATTATCAGAGAAGCTGTTGAATCTAACAAAAAGATTCTTCTAGAAGGTCAGCTTGGAATTATGAGAGATAATGACTGGGGTATTTACCCATACACTACTTCTTCTAACCCAACCTCTGCAGGTGCTACAGTTGGTGCTGGTATTGCTCCTAGACACATTAATAAGGTTGTTGGTGTAGTAAAGGCTTACTCAACAAGTGTTGGTGGTGGTCCTTACATGACAGAACTCTTTGATGCAGATGGCGATAAGCTTAGAGATCTTGGTGGGGAATATGGTGCAACAACAGGTCGTCCAAGACGTTGTGGTTGGCTTGACCTTGTAGCTGCTGACTATGCTTGCTATATGAACGGTATTACAGATTTAGCACTCACTAAACTTGATATACTTGATACATTTGAACGCATTAAAGTATGCACAGGTTATATGATTAACGGAGAATACTATACATATCTTCCAAATACTCAGCTTCAGGAACAGGCTAAGCCAATTTATGAAGAATGGGAAGGCTGGATGTGTGATACAAGTAAGTGCAGAACTTGGGATGAACTTCCTCAGAAAGCAAAAGATTATGTTCTTATGATTGAAGAAAAGTTAAATACTCACATCACATATATCTCTGTTGGACCAGAAAGAGATCAATTAATTATTAGATAGGAAGCTATGAATACATTCTCACACGATACTTTTATTTCCCCTTTTACTTGGCGTTATGGCTCTGAGGAGATGAAAAACATCTACTCAGAGGTTCATAAAAGAAAGCTTTTAAGACGAATCTGGATTGCTTTAGCTAAGGCAGAAGCTAAAGCAGGATTAGTCACCGACGAGCAAATTGCAGAACTTGAAGCACATAAAGATGATATAAATATTGCAAGAGCTACTGAGATCGAAAATGAAATCAAGCATGATTTAATGGCAGAAATTAAAACCTATGCAGAACAGTGTCCTAATGCAGGGGCAATAATCCACCTTGGGGCAACTAGCATGGATATTTTAGACAACATGGATGCTGTTAGACTAAAGGAAGCTCTTAATATTATCATCTCTCGTGTTGATGAATTAATAAACACATTTAAAACAAAGGTTGAAGAATATAAAGATGTTCCTTGCATGGCATTTACACACCTTCAACCTGCTGAAATTACTACTGTTGGCTATCGTTTTTCTCAAACTCTTCAAGACCTAATCGATGATAGGAAAGAATTAAAATTTGTTCTTGACAGCATTAGAGGAAAGGGGTTAAAGGGTGCAGTTGGTACTGCAGCTAGCTACTGTGAGCTTGTAAATGGAAGCGAACTTTCTGCCATTGAGCTTGAGAAAGCAGTGATGGATGAACTTGGAATTAAAGCATATGATGCTGCAACTCAGATTTATACTAGAAAGCAAGATTTAAGAGTAATAGCTGTACTTTCTTCTATTTGTGCAACAATGTATAAATTTGCAGCTGATTTTAGAATCATGCAGTCCCCTCCAATTGGAGAATGGTCTGAACCATTTGGTAAAAAACAAGTTGGTTCTTCTGCTATGCCATTTAAGAGGAATCCTATCAACTGTGAAAAAATAGACTCTCTCACAAGATTTGTTTCAGCACAATACAATGTTGCATGGCAAAACAGTGTTACAACATTTTTAGAGCGTACCTTAGACGATTCTGCAAATAGAAGAATAATTCTTCCAGAGTGTTTCTTGGCTACAGATGAATGCTTAAGTACCTTAAATAGAGTAGTTTCTGGAATGCAAATTCATAAATCTGGTATCGAGCGCTTACTTGCTTCCTATGGCCTATTTAGTGCAACAGAAAGATTATTAATGGAGCTTGGTAAACGAGGTGCTAATAGACAAGAAATGCATGAGGTTATTAGAGAGGAAAGCTTAAAAGCATGGGCTGAGGTTCAAGCAGGAAAGGATAATCCTCTTCTTACTTATCTATGTAATCGTAGTGAAATTAACGCATTCATGACTACAGATGAAATAAAAGAGTATATGGATGCATCTCTTTACACTGGTGATGCTTCTAAGCGTTGTGATTTAGTCATCTCTCGAATATGATTATTTGGCCGCGAGCTGCGGCCATTACTTTATACTAAAACTAATCCAAATTTAAAAAGAAAGAAGAAAACACCAAATCTTATTACTCTTGCAAAGCAGGCAGGAACAACTTTCCTACTATCTAAATTCATTACCCCTGATGCAATACATACAGTAGAAAAAGGGATAGGAAGTAAGGCTGCAAGTATTACAAATAATACTCCGTATTTTTTGATGTATGAGCCCCATTTATCCTTTGCTTTCATACTAATTCTTGCAATGAAGGGAATGTGCTGCAATAATCTTCCTACACAATAACCTGTAATACCTCCAAGAGATGAAGCAATTCCAATCAAAGGTACTACTTTATACCAATCCATTGCGGCGACAATAGGAAAAACAAAGTCAGGGGAAAGCGGTAATATAAAAAGATCAACAATATACACATAGATAAAAATTCCAAATAGTCCGAATTTCTCATCAACAAAATCTACTATCCATTTATAATTATCTATACCTATATACTTCACTACATAAAAGAATCCTGCAAAAATTAAAACCATAGGGATGAACCCTATGATTAATATTTTACCCCAAGGTAAATGCACATCTTTATTATCTTCTTTTTTCAATTAAGAATCTCCTTAATTTCCTCAAGTAGATGCTCTTCATCAAGGCTTGTACATACTCCTTGATAAAGAGGCTCTCTACCACCACCTTTTATTCCTAGTTCTTTAAATTTAGCCTTTATCAAACTAAATCTACTATCAAGACCATAAAATAACCATCCAAGGCGGTCATTATCAAGATGTGTAATAAAATATTCACCACTTTTTAAATTTGGAACAAAGGAATTTAAGCTATAAGGTGTAGAAAATACGTTTTCTTGCTTTGATTGTAAATAATCCATAGCAGCATTTTCCTCAAGCACCCTATTTTTAATCTTTAAATCCTTTAATTCGTTAATTAGTTTTTCTGTAGCATTTATTACTTTATTTTCAGGACTTGAAAGAAGAGCTGAAATCTTTTTTACGCTTTCAGCATCATTAAGGCGCTTTCTCCTTGCTCTATCTCCGGTTCTCCAAATAGTTCTAACATGCCCTCTTATCATTTCAGAACCTGCATAACTTAACTCTTTTATTTCAGAGGTTTTGTCTACATGCAAGCCTCCACATGCGATTTTGTCGACACCTTCGATAACAACAATCCTTACATCTCCATCAACCTTTATAGAGCGTCTTAAACCAAGCTGTTCAGCTTCCTTATGACTCATTTCTTGATAATAAACCTTATGGTTTTGATTTATTGCATCAATTGCATCACTTTCAACCTTTAAAAGTGTTTCATCACTAATAAAAGATGAATCAGTTTCAATTGTTAAAATATCCTCTCCTTGATGAACAGATACTGTACCAATTTGATAGTTATTAAACAAAATACCAGAAAGTAAATGCTGAGCAGTATGTTGCTGCATATAGTCATATCTATGATCCCAATCTAAATGAATAGTAACTTTATCCCCAACATTAAAAGATGAAGAATCAGACATTATATGGATAATATCATCACCATCATGGATGGTATCAGAATAAGGAATACCATTAATAAATCCTCTATCCCCAGGTTGTCCTCCTCCTTCTGGATAACTAATTGTTCTATCAAGGATAAGTCCTTTTTTACAAATAGAAGTAACGGTTGCTTCTAATTCTTTTAAATATGGCTTTTCATAGTAATACTTTTCAGTCATTTTTTCTTCTCCTCACCTACCATTCTTGCTACAGGTAAGTGAATATGATAATGCATAGCACATAGTCTCAAGATAGTAATAAAACTCATAGTAATAAAGAAATTTAAAATTGGTGCTATGCTACATTTCTCAAGGATAACGAATATTACTGCCCCAATAATTGAGGCTGAGGCATAGAAGTCACTTGTAAGCACTGCAGGAACTTCCTTGGAAAAAACATCTCTTAATACACCTCCTCCAACAGCACCTATTACTCCAGCAAAAATCTGTCCAACAGGGCCAATCCCTAATGATAGAGCTTTTTGAGCACCTAGTGCAGTAAAAACACCTAGTCCTATTGCATCACAAAAAAGAATAATTCTCCACCTTCCAACTACCCAAGGAGCTAAAAAGAATACTAATACTCCTGTTATGATGCAGGATACTAAATATAAACTATTAGAGAATGAAGCTACTGGAGTTGCTCCAATTAGACAATCTCTAACCATTCCACCTGCACAACCAACTGTAATTGCAAATACAATTACACCCAAGAAGTCAAGGCGGTTTCTAACACCTTTAACAGCACCCGTGATCGCAAATATTACAGTGCCAAAAATGTCTAAGGCATATATCCATTCGTTTTCCATAACAAAAGAGTAATCACTTATTGCTCAATAATCCACTCCCATCTTTGACTTTTTTTTAAAATCATATATCTTTGTCCTTGGAGGCCAAAATGGCAAAAATAAAATCAGCTTGGGAAATAGCTTTAGAAAGAACTGAAAATATTCAAATAGATAGAGAAAAATTAAAGAAAGATGAGAATATTAAGAAGGCTCGCCTTTGTGCAGGTGCTTATTTAAATGATGAAGAAAATAAAGGTGAATCATTAGTTGATGATTTAAAGGCTATCAATGACGATGATGCAGTAAAAAAGGCTTTAAAGCTTACTGCACTACAAAATCTCACTCTTGCATCAGATACAGTACTTACAGATAGATATGAAAGAATTTTATACCTTATTTCTCTTTGTTGTGGTTCTAATCAAAATATCATGGAACTTGCTAATCAAATTGTAGGTTTTTGTAAGCAATTTCCAGAACATAGAAAACAACTAGTAGATCAATTAAAAGAACAATTTGCTCCAATGCTTAGTCAAAAAGCAGCTCAACTTAAAGCTCAATATGGACAAGACGTCCCAGTATCACTTGAAAATGATCCTGAGTTTTTAAAGATTGCAAACCAACAGCTTGAAAGACTACAAAAGCAATATGATGAAACCTTAGCAGAAGCAAAAGC
>NZ_JAXEGN010000075.1:0-5394 GCF_034103065.1 Bullifex sp.
AAGCTTTCTTTTAACTTATTATCAACAGAGATAAATGATGAATAGTGAGCAAATATTTTTGACCTAAAGTCATTAATAATAGGCTTAATACATACACCTTTATGTTTATCAAAGAATTGTAATAACTTTATCTCATCTGCAGTGTTTTCAATTTTATCTATATAGTAAGAATTATCTTCTTTAACAAAAATATATCCATTACCACCTAAGAAGATTGCAACCTCTTCTTTTGCTACATTTGTGTTAATCTTATAGTTTTTATCTATTGAAGCAGTAAGATAATGAGGCTTTAGCCTTATTGTAGTTTCAACTTCATTAAAAGTAATTGTCCTATTTTTTAATGTTGATAAAAGACCTGAAAATAAAGTTTCAGGTAGAGTTATATACTTTTTATTCCTTGAATCTCCAACACGACCAGAAGTTAATCTAGCAGGAATTAATAGTTGTAAAGCAGCTCTATCGTCTTCGACAATATTATCAAGGTCATGAGTGAATGTTAAATCTTTACCATAGCTAACTGTTTCACCCTTTCTAAAGTAGTCTAAGAATTCTGCTGCATCCTTTACTTGGTATTTTTTCCTTATTCCTATCTTAAAGCTTAAATAGCCATAACCATATTCATAGCCAAATGCAAAATCAATTGAAGCAAGATTATCATTTGAAAGAATAATTGCAGTATCATTAGATAATGATTCTTGTAGAGCAACCATATCTTTTGTAAACTCACTATTCTTCTTAGAAAAGTTTAATACAGCAACTCTATTTTCTTGCTCTATCCTCTTTTTCTTATACTCTTCTTCTGTACCTTTAATACAAGCATTAATAATACTTTCTGGTTTTACTTCATATTCAAATTTAATAAAAGAATTTGTTAAATTTAAATGACCATTTTCTTCATCAACTTTAACTAAAAATCTATCATTAAAGAATGGGTTCTTTACATAGAATGTACAATTCACATTATTTGACAATTCATTAAAAATCCAGAGTGTATCAAAGTAATCAAGGATTTCTGCTTCCTCATCACCTTTTGGAGGAAAAGTTAAACCTTCTTTATTTTTCCCGAATACTCCAGTTAAATATGCAAATAATAACTGTGAATTAGGAAGCTTATGAGCATACTTAAAAAGTAAAGCTGCACAAACTGCTTTCTGATTCAATATACACCAATGAATAACAAAAAGAATGTACCTTCCAATTAACTTTGGATCTTCGCCTAATAATACTTCATTTAATATTTTACTAACTGAACTTTCAGTAGGATTAATGCTAAATATTATCTTCTTTTGCTCTTCATCTGATAGTTCATCTAGATAACTAGCAGGCAGTAAATTCTTTTTAAATAATGATATAACTTCAATTCTTTCATTTCTATCTAATAGATTTAAGTATTTACATATAAGTTGGTTTACTTCCTCTGAATTAGAAGTGTTATCAAGAGTTAAAATAATCTTTATAATACTTTCTTTATTATCTTTAAATACTTCTTTATCTTTAATTAAATTATCTAATATTGTTAAATGGTCAGTATCAAACATAGGTGATACAGATGCAAAGTACTTAATTAATAAGTCTTTATTATCAGTTACAGCTAAATATAGATATCTTAAATCATCATCTGCTTCATATGTAAGTATTCCATTTTTCTCAATATCTTTTTTAGCTTTTTCAAAGCTTCTTAAAATTCTTTTAAAGAAGGTTTTATTTGATTTAGTTTGTCTAGTATTACAATCTTCTTCTTTGTAATACTCACTCTTTACAATTGCATCATAGCAAAAATCGTTTTCAAGTAATGCATAGAAGAAATCTGTATACTTATCTAAGAAAGTAGAATTATAGTAGAAAGGTTCATTATGCATTAAAAAGTAGAACACCCTTCTTGCATAAGAAACTGAACCAATATTGGCAATTAAATTTTTAACATTTTTCTTTGAATTTTTTATTGAGACTAAATCTATTTGCTTTTTTGAATAACCTAAGAGGATATCAGCAAGTTCAGCAGAGATAAAGTAATCTTTTGCATATTCATTACTTTCATAAAGGTATGATTCCATAATGCTATCTAAGCAATCAGTAATCCAATTCTTAACTACATCTACATACTGACATTTATATGTACCACAGTTGCAAGTAATAGAGTATGAAGAACACGTTACATGATGAGTTTTTCTTCCCTCTTTTATCTCTACATCTAAATTTATAGACCCTTTTTTAGGTCTAATTACTTTAAGGTCTGCATAATCAAACTTAATTGGCTTAGCATTTAAATAATTATTATAAGAATTCTTTTCTTGGTTATAATAGTAATCAATAGCATTTGTAGCTACATCATATGACCTAGATACTTCTTCAAACTTTCCACTTCCAAAGTAAGCCAATGCAGTTTTATCATCATAGTTATTATAAAAGTTTATACAAAAGCCTTTATCCCAATTGTAACAAAACTCAAATTTTCTAAATCGTTCCATAAATATTATTTTAACTAAAAAAAAGCGTAGTAATAGATTTTTCTACTACTACGTTATTACTAATTGTTAGCTTTTTGCTTACTCAGTTACAATTGTTGCATACTTTCTGTTGTTTCTTGTGATATAAGCAACCTTACCTGCAGCCTTTGCAAAGAGTGTGTAATCACTACCAAGACCAACATTCTGACCTGGGTGGATGTTTGTACCGTGCTGTCTAACTAAGATTTCACCAGCCTTTACATCCTGACCACCGAATCTCTTAACACCAAGACGCTGTGCGTTAGAATCGCGTCCGTTACGTGATGAACCACCACCTTTCTTATGTGCCATATTCGATCCTCCTTAGCCTTCAATCTTGTTGATTGTGATGAGAGTATACTGTTCCCTGTGACCCTGAGTTCTTCTGTAACCCTTTCTTCTGTGGAACTTGTAAACCTTAATCTTATCGCCTTTAACTTCGCTGCCAACTGTAGCAACAACTTTAGCACCAGCAACATATGGTGTGCCGAATGTAGCCTTGTCACCGTCAACAACAGCGAGAACCTTGTCTGTTTCGTAAGCTGAACCCTCTGCGAGAGAGAGAAGATCGACCTGCAGTGTTTCACCTTCAACAGCTTTATACTGCTTGCCGAGAATTTCAACGAGTGCGTACATATCTAAGTATCCTCTATTTGTTTAATCTTTGAGTATTATTAAGATTTTCTAAAAATACCACAACATGGTTTTTAATTTTTTTAACTATTTTTACATCTTTTTTCAATTGTAATTCTAACGAACGTTAGGTAAAATATCTTTATGACTAAGAATGATATTTTATTAAAGGCAATAAATATTATTAGTACTGAAGGATATGATAAATTAACTCTTTCCTCATTAGCAGAAATGCTTGGTGTAAAGAAAGCATCAATATACTATCACTTTAACTCAAAGGAAGATATTATTAGTGCCCTCTATGAGAATGCAAAGAAACTACTTACAAAGTTTACCTTCTATATTGATTTCTCACTCTCAGCAGAGGAAGTTCTTAATGCTGTATATGAGCACTGGGATATGATTTATCAAGATAGAGAGTTTGCTCCATATCTATCACTTCTTGAGCAGCGTTATATGGTAGATGATGAGGCATTAAATATTTCATCATCCCTTGATTTAATGATCGATGCACAATCAGATGCAGTAATTGATAACTTAATTGAAAGAAAAAAGTTATTTTTTAATGATAAAAAATTACTCTCCCGTCTCTTTTCAGCTACCGCTAAGGATAGCTTAAAGAAAGGAGAGAGTGAAAACTTTATTAATAGTTTTGTTTCATCTTTCTCACATTGACTCTAAGAAAGGAACACCAACAAGTTTAAAGGCATTCTTTAATACTTGCTGAACCATCTTAACAAGGCTAATTCTTGCAACAACTAATTCTTTAGTCTCTGCCTTTAATATCTGGTTATCATGATAGTAATGACTAAATGTCTTACTAATATCATATAAAAGAGAACAGATAATACTTGGGTCGTAGCCATCAGCTGCCTTCTTAACAATTTCAGGGAAGGATGAAATAAGCTTAATTAAAGCCTTTTCATCATCGATAGTTAAGAGACTTGAATTAAATTCAACACCTTCATAGTCAGCCTTTACTTCCTCAAACTTAGAAAGCATAGAAGAAATACGAGCACCCATGTACTGTAAATATGGTCCAGTATTACCAGAGAATGCGATAGATTCAGCTGGGTTAAAGATCATATCCTTTTGAGGGCTTACCTGTAATAGGTAGTAGTTAAGTGCTGAAAGAGCAATCTTTCTTGCTGTTTCATCGATATCCCCTACCATATTTTCTCTTTCTTTTTCAACAATTTCAGCTTTAGCAAGTTCAGAAAGGTTTGCAAGTAAGTCATCTGCATCAACAACTGTACCCTCTCTAGACTTCATTCTTCCATTTGGAAGGTTTACCATTCCATAGGAAAGGTGGTGTAGCTCATTAGCCCAGGAGTATCCTAAAAGCTTTAAGCACTGAAATAAGACCTTAAAGTGATATTGTTGCTCTGAAGCTACAACATAAATTAATGAATCAAATGGATAGTCCTCATGTCTTGAAACAGCTGTTCCTAAGTCCTGAGTGATGTAAATAGAAGTACCATCCTTTCTTAATAATACCTTTTTATCAAGACCAATGTTGGTAAGATCAACTTGTACAGAACCATCCTCTTCGCGGTAGAAAACACCCTTCTCAAGACCTTTCATTACTTCACTCTTACCAAGCTTATATGTATTTGACTCGTAGTAGTATTTATCAAATGAAATACCCATATTCTTATAGCTTTCAGCTAAGCCATCTAAAGTCCAGCCATTCATCTTCTGCCAAAGCTCGATAACTTCTTTATCCCCATCTTCCCACTTTTTGAGCATGCTCTGTGGTTCTTGGTTTGCTTTAGCTTGAGCCTCAGCTTTAATCTTTTCACGAATTTCTTCTGAATCATTTTCGTGACCAACTAAAGCCTTTTCAACACACTCTTTTTCATATTGAGCATATCTAACGTAGTACCTACCTACGAAGTGGTCACCCTTTTCACCTGTTGATTCAGGTGTTTCATCACCACCAAAGGTCTTATAAGCCCACATACTCTTACAAATATGGACACCTCTATTGTTAATTAAATTAACCTTCATAACCTCGGCACCATTAGCCTTTAAGATTTCAGAAACACTCATACCAAGTGAGTCATTTCTCATGTGGCCAAGGTGAAGTGGCTTATTAGTATTAGGACAGGAGAACTCAATCATGACCTTTTTTCCAGCAAGGGAAAGGTTTTTACCATAATCATCACCTTCTTCCATTACTTTTTTATATAAATCATTTGCAAGACTTGAAGTATTTAATTTTAAATTTAAATATGGTCCTGCTACTAAAAGCTCCCCAGAAGGAAGATTATCT
>NZ_JAXEGN010000076.1:0-3382 GCF_034103065.1 Bullifex sp.
TACATGATGAAAAAATCATTAATAGAGCTATAACGAGCGAAATAGCTCTCATCATTCTGCTAGTACCTCATCAACTGCTTTCTTAATATCATTAATTGCTTTATCAGCATTACTATCACCAAGAACTGAAAGATCTGCAACTGTTGCTTGAATTGCATGGTCAATTTGAGCTCTAACATTAGCAACAGGAAGACTTACAAGAACCCAAATTCCACCTTCGGTATCTTCCCAGAAATCCTCTTCAACTACACCTGTAAGGAGAGCAGTTCCTGCTTCTTTAGATTTAATAACAAATGTATCAATATATGTTGTATCTTTGTTTGATACGTTTTCTTCTATATATCTTTCTCTTACAGCATCAACAGTTTTTGATACCCAAAGAGCAAGTTCAGCATCGGCATTAAGTCTTGCTTTTTCCTTTGCAACTTCAAAAGTGTATCCTTGCCCAAAACCTGCTGCATAATGAACTTTCTTTGTAGACATATCATGAATAACCCATTCAGGTCTTTTAACACCATTCTTTCCTTCTACTGCCTTATTTTGTGAGAGTGCAACCTTATGATTTGTCACACATGATGTAACTGTTAATACAAGAATAAGAGCTAACAAAATTTTAGTAATTGTTTTCATGATTTCCCTCTCCTAGTTATGTTTGATATATTTTGATTTTAAATCTGTATTTTGCATTAATCAATATTTTATAACAAAGACTTATGAATATGGATTATGGGTAATATTCATAACAATTTGTTTAAAAACAAAAAATGCCAGAATTCCTAATTAAGAGATTCTGGCAGAATGATTTTTATAAAATTATTATTTTATTAGATTCCAATCAAAAGAATCACCTTGATAACCAACAATTGCAGGTTCTTCTTCCAACCAGTTATCGTAATAAACTCTTGGTTGGCTAGAATTATCAAACCAATCATTAATAAATGATAAATCAGAGAAGTTTCCTTTTGCTTTTATTTCTTCTGTTCTTGCAGCCCCCCAATAGTTTTTAGAATAATCGACGACATCGTAGTTATGAGATGATAAATTATAGTTTATGAATACTCCTTCACAATCAGCAAAGCTATTGAAATTAATTGAACATTTTTCTGTATTTAGATATTGTTCAAATTTCATTGTAGAATTAACCAACTTGTTACTATTAAAAGACCAATTGTCACGATAATAACTAGTTTGAATAAACACCAATACATTTTCTATAGTATTGTACTCAAGTTTTACTATAGAAATATATCCGTAGTATATACTTTCTCGAATAGTATTGTTAACAATTACTGCTGTTCCATGACCAGAATTATCTACATATAATCCGTTATCTAACATAGAATTAATGATTACAGAATCAGAGGTAATCTTTATATTTCCAGATTTTTGGAAAACACAATTATCTACAAATACTCTACTACTGAGCGTTAAAGGAATTTCTGCACTATCAAAATCACAATTTTTGATGATAGAACCACTTTCATATTCAACAAAATTGTTTATCTTTGCATTAGGACCCAAAACAGCGATTGTCTTCCAAGATCCATCAAAAGTGTCATTTTTAGTGAATACAATTCTTTCCTCTTTTGTACCTACGGCTTTTATATTACCTGCAACAAATAATGAATAATCTCCTGCAAAACGTATTTCACATCCTGGATCAATTACTAAAGTATCCTCAGGTCCTACAGTACAGTTTGCTTCGACTATGTAAGGACTTCTATTCTTTGTAAGATGAAGATTTTCTCCCCTAAGTTGCCCTGTTAAAGAAGTTGCGTTATTTGTAATTACTACTTCTTTGCTCATTGGAAGAGATATATTACCAGATTTATCTTTAACTGTAATAATTACAGAATAAGTACCATTTCCTGTATAAACAGTATTTGGTAGTTGAGCTAAATCATATTCAATATTTTGTTCGAACGATTGCCATAGATAATTGATTGGGAAAATACTTGATTCAACCCCATCAACAATCTTTTTTATTTGAATTGAATATGATTCTATACCAGTACCGTTATCTAGAGCGAAAAGTTTAAGTTTTAATTTTGGATTATCGGTAAAAGTACTTCCCTCATTAATAACAACGTTACTAATAGTTGGAGCAATATTGTCAACAAGTATTATATCTTGTAATTCTCTTACTTCTAAAACACTTAGTCTTGGAGAAAGTTTTTTGTTATCAGATTTCCAACCATTTTTTGAATAAGTAACTGTATATTCCTCAGCAACAGATATACCACCAAGTTCATATCTACCACTTACATCTGAAGTAGTATAAAGAGTTTTTCCTTCTCCCAAATCTACAGATACAGTTACACCATCTGACGAAAGACTATCTTGCAATATTACTTTACCTTTAATAGCTGCTGTATTTGGAGTAATAGTAACTGTACCTAAATTTATTTCATCAGAGGCTTTTACATCTACTATTATAGTAATATCAGAACAATTATTTCTTATAAATCTCATTACATATTTTCCAACAGGAACATGCTCAAATGAGAATGCTCCATCAGAAGATGTTGTAAAGGAAGATATTGACTCCACGCCATCGAAACTGATTAATACATTACCTTCATCGTCTGTAGTTAATACATCAACTATTCCAGATATTGTATTATGTGTTGCTAATAGAGTTATATCTCCCATTGAGACAAAGTTATCAGCGAATAGTGCTATATTTTTTGAAATCGAAGATGAAGCAAAATCTGTTTTAGAGAATCTAACTCCACTATAGTTACCCTGTGGTACATAGAAAGAATAATTTCCAAATGAATCTGTTTCTAACTCAGCATATACAACTGAACCTTTCATCAACTCTACTTTTACTCCATCATTTGAACTTTTACCTTCTAGTTTTACTGTTCCAGAAATTGTACCCTTGTTAATATTCAATTTTACATGATCAACAGTTTTTACAGTAGAGGATACAATATTTATTGTAGGAAGCGTTTCTGTTCTATAGCCATTATAAGAAATTACAATTCGATATTCACCAGCTATCATTCCAGCAAGGGTGTAATCTCCTTTACTATTTGTTATTGCTGAATAAACTAGAGTATCATCTGCTATGTTTGTTGCAGTGACAAGAACACCAGCATAATCACTAGTTAACTCTAATTCAACACTACCTGTTACAGATTTAATTGCAACTGAAAGTGTTAATAAATCAATTTGTTTTTCTATTGATGGTTCAATAACAAACTCACCAACTTGTCCTGTTACAAATCCATCCTTTGAAGCAAGTAAACTATATGTTCCAGGAATTACTCTATTTATTAAGTATTCACCCTTTTGGTCTGTTGTTGCTGTATATTGGTTCTTATCATTCTTTAATAGTAATGTTACATTTTCATATGTAGAAGCTCCTTCTAACTGT
>NZ_JAXEGN010000077.1:0-3395 GCF_034103065.1 Bullifex sp.
GTATTGCCATTATTTCTTCCTTATAAAATTAAGAATACAATAAAGTACTTTAATAAAACTACTTTCTATCTTTAAATATTATTAATTTTCCACCATAGTAGTTTATTAAGCCAACAAAAAGTGCTGCTATTAGCTTCATTAATATTGGATATAGTGAGAGGATATCGACAGTTATATACATAAAAAGTACATCAAATATTCCTGAAAGCGCTCTGCATAGGAAGAATTGATAAAACTCTTTAATTACAAACTTTATTCTTTTCTCATCAGAGCGATATACAAAAAACTTATTAGTAAAGAATGCAAATATTAATGTGATGATCCAAGCAATAATAGTTGAGCTTACATTACTAATTTGGACAACTTGAAATAATAGTGCATATATCCCTGCATTGATTATAGTTGCCATTGCCCCATATATCATATAAACAAAGAAATCTCTGTACTTCTTAAAAATATTCATCTATTTGGTACCTCAAATATAGTCGGGATACATGCATTTACATTTAGTTTTGGTTTTCTTGCATGGGCAATTAATATATCTATTGCCATAAACCAAAGATCATTAGGGTACATTCTTACCTTTGGAAATTGATTATCGACAGCACCAATATCAAGTGGCATATCACGTGCTAATACAATTGGAATATTTAAATTTAATTTCTCATATTCACTAATAACACCCTTTTCGATTAATTGGCTAGAGACAATAATAGCCTCTGCACCATTGTGTATGGCAGCGCGTAATAGTGATGAGCTATCATAATCTGAAAGTCTTCCAGTAAAGAATAATTCTTTTTTATATAATCCGAGCTCTTCTAATTTTTGCTTCATAACTCGGTTACTTAATTCTCCAATTTTTAAACCATCAACGTTATATTCTCCACCAATATATCCAATTTTATTGGTAAATGAGGTTAAATATTCAATTGCCTTACTCCATGCAATATTTAAATCAACAATTAATCTATTGTGAGAATAATCAGGCTTCTTAAGTGAATTAATTATTACAATATTAGGTGAACATAACATTATATGATTCATCTCTTCATCATTAAATGTTCCAATTGCAATTACTCCACTAACCTCTTTTACCTCTTTTTTATTTAATCTAATAAACCTAATATCCATTGGATTATCTCTACTTTTACTAAATCTCATATCATATCCTGGAAGCATTCCGCTAGGAACAACATGCCAATCAACAATTCCAACAATAAAGGTTTTACCAAAATTCTTTTTGGTTCGTGGTGTTTGATATCCAAGCTCAGAGGCACACTTTATTACATCTAATCTAACTTGGCGAGAAACGGAAAACGATTGATCATTATTTAATATTCTAGAAACTGTTGCAGGACTAACACCTGTTATGTTTGAAATTTCTTTTATACTTGCCATAAACGCAGAATAGCAAAATATAAAAAATGAATAAATAAATTTAGTAAAATTTTAGTAAATATTATTTTTTTGTATACAATATTCAAAAATTTGTATTAATACCTATAGAAAATCAAAAAAAACTAATTCTCAAACACTATCTATAGAAATTATCCTCGAAAAGACTGTATGTCTTGAAAGACAAACAATTTAAGATAGTTAAAACTAACTCCAAATATATTAGTATTTGGGAAATTAAGGGAGAAAAAATGAAAAAGGTATTAACAGTTCTTCTTGTCTGCTCAATTGCAGTTTCATCAATTTTTGCTCAGGGTCAAATGGAATCTGAAAGACCAGTAAAGCAAGATGTTAAGACAGGTCTTGCTCTCATCACATCAGCTTCTGGTAAAGCTGCTACAAGTAAGGGTGATGGTCAGGGTACAGCTAATATTTCTCTTGTTGCTGTAACAATAACTGAAGATGGTAAGATTGAATCATGTGTAATCGATGCAATTCAGGGAAAAGTAAAGTTCTCAGCTGAAGGCAAGATTACATCAGATAAGAGCACTCCAGTTCTTTCAAAGAACGAGCTTGGAACAGGCTATGGCATGATCAAAGCAAGTAAGATTGGTAAGGAATGGAATGAGCAGGCTGCTGCACTTTCTAAGTATGTAGTTGGTTTAACAGCTGATGAAGTAAAAGCTATTACACTTTCTTCTGCTTCAAGGAATGGTGTTGACCTCGCATCTTCTGCTACAATTGGTTATGATGATATCATCGAAACTATTGTTAAGGCTATGGAGAATGCAAAGAACTTAGGTGCTAAGAGCGGTGATACACTTTATCTTACACACTATACAAACAACTCAAAGAGTAAGGATGCAACATCTAAGGGTGATGGCCAGACTCAGACATATGCAACTGTTGCAGCTATCACAGTTGATGGTGATGTAATTACTTCAATGATTGTTGATGCAGTTCAGCCAACAGTTAAGTTCAATGCTAAGGGTGAAGTAACTTCAGATGCAGCTTATGTTAAGACAAAGAACGAGCTCAAGGAAGCTTACGGCATGGCTAAAGCTAGCTCAATTGGTAGAGAATGGTACTTACAGGCTGAATCATTCTGCCAGTATGCTACAGGTAAGACTATTTCTGCAGTAATGGGTACACCAGTAAACGAAAAGGGTGTTGCTACAGACGCTGACTTAGTATCATCTGTTACTCTTGCAGTTGCTAACTTCACAGACCTCATTGCAAAGATTGCAAAATAAGGACTAAAAAATTGAAAAAAGGTAAATGCCTAATTATTTTATTAACATTTATCATTGTATTTACCGGATGTACTAAGAAAGAGTCATCCGGTAAAGATTTAGAGCGCTATAGCGCTACATTCCTCTCACTTTTTGACACTGTAACCTCTATGGTAGGTTATGCTGAAAGTGAAGAGGAATTTAATATTGTTTCCAAGCAAATTCATGATGAAATGCTTACATACCATCGTTTATACGATATTTATAACAGCTATGATGGCATAGTAAATATGAAAGATATTAATGAAAATGCTGCAAAAGCTCCGGTAAAAGTCGACCCAAAAATAATTGATTTATTACTATTTTCAAAAGAAATCTATAAGGAAACTAACCATAGAGTAAACATTGCACTTGGAAGTGTATTATTACTTTGGCATGAAGCGAGAGAGGATGGATTATATGACCCATCATCAGCATATCTACCTGATATGGATGAGTTACTAGAGGCTAGCAAGCATACAGATTTAGATAAAGTCATAGTTGATGACAAAAATAATACTGTTTACTTTGCTGACCCTGAGCTTCGTCTTGATGTAGGGGCAATTGCTAAAGGCTATGCTACACAAAAAGCTATTGAAAATGTAGATATAAGTTTACTAATTAGTGTTGGAGGAAATGTTGCTTCAACAAAGTCAAAGCCTGATGGTTCTGAATGGATAGTTGGTCTACAGGATACCGAAGGTGCTGATGGAAGCTACAAGCAAAAAG
>NZ_JAXEGN010000078.1:0-6940 GCF_034103065.1 Bullifex sp.
TCCCTCTTTTTAATTGCATCACTAATTGAAGGACCATACTTTTTCTTAATTCTTTGAAGCTGTGAAAGTCTTGCATTCTTCTCTTCAAGTTCACTTTCACTAAAAGTTAAAGAGGAAAGATAGTCTCTCAATGACTCTGAAATATCTTCTGCTTCAATTTGACAAGACTCTAAACGAGAACAAAGTTCATCTAAGCTACTATCTCTGCTAGAAGCTTTTTTCAGAGCTTGAACACTATGACTTAATAGTGATAAAGCACCTTCTGAGATATCACCACGTAGTAAACCTTGTGCCGATGATACTTCCTCTGTTAAAGCTTCACTTAAACTAATTCTTTTAAGCTCTGCTGATAAAATATCATCCTCGCCTTCCTTTAGGTCTGCCTTCTCAAGCTCACTTAAGCAAAATTGATAGTAGTCGTAATCTCTTTTTGCCTTCTCACTTCGCTCTTTTAACTCTTCAAGTTCTTTTGATGCAATAACATATTCACTATATCTTTCTTTATATTCGCTTAGTAGACTGTCACACTTAGCAAATTTATCAAGAAGCTTTAACTGAACATCACTCTTTAGCAGTCCTTGATGAGCTCTTTGAGATGAAATATCAATTAATAAGCTACCTAAAGCTGAAACAATATCTCTTGTTACAGTCTTTGAATTAATCTTATTAATTGTTCTACCATTTTCTTTTATTGTTCTTGTGATGATGATTGTATCATCTTCACCTAATAAATCTTCTTTTTCTAGAAACTCTTTTATTGCTTCTGCTTTTTCACTGTAAGAAAAAACACCTGTTAATACAGCTTCACTCTCACCCTTTCTGATAATATCACTTTTACACTTTTCACCGAGAATAATAGAAATAGCAGATAAAATAATAGATTTACCAGCACCTGTTTCACCACTAATTACACTAAAATTAGATGTAAAGTCGATACATAGATGGTTAATTAATACAAAATTTTTAATATCTAACTGATCAAGCATGTAATTCTCCTGTCCAGTTAAGTTTAGCTCTAATTACTTCTGTATAATTTCTTTTATTTGAAGCTACTAACAGAATTCTACTTCTACTCTTTTCAACTATTACATCATCACCTTCTTTCAAATCAAAGGTTTGCTGACCATCGACTGTAAGCATTAATTCTGTTCTCTGCCCATCAGTTACATGCATAGTAATCATTTCATTACTACCTAATACTAATGGTCTATTTGAAAGAGTAAATGGACAAATTGGGGTAATAATCAAAGCAGCCATTTCACTATCAACAATTGGTCCACCTGCAGCTAAAGAATAACCAGTAGAACCTGTAGGTGTTGCAATGATAAGTCCATCACTTCTAAACTTGCCAGCAAAGGTATTATTAATCAACAAATCAAGCTTAACGACCTTTGAAATACCAGCGCTTGAAACTACAACTTCATTTAAGCCTGTTGCCTGATAAACCTTAATTCCATTACGCATTACACTTACTCTTAACATTAATCTTCTTGATAATCTTTCTCTATCAATGAAGATATCTTCAAAGACACTTTGCCATTCATGGCAACCAATTTCAGTGATGTAACCAAAGGTACCTAAGTTTACAGCAAAAATAGGAATTCCAAGATTATGAACTAATCTTGCGCAGTAAAGTACTGTACCATCTCCTCCGACAGAAACTACTAAATCTGTTTTAATTGAAAGAGGTATTTCCTCTTCACAATCCTTAGTAATAAAAACCTGAGTGCTAATTCCATGGATATTAAGATAACATTTTATCTCTTCAGCAATTAATGGAGCTTCACTTTTTCCTCCATTAGCAATTATTACAACATTCTTTAATTCCATAATAGCCTCACTGTGGAAGGTGCGAAAGCACCTTTATGATAGTTTCTGTCTCCTTCGGCTGAAGGAATGGATAAAGAGGAAAAGATACTCCTCTTGATAACGGAATGACAGCATTAGGATATAAGTCAAACTTATCTTGGAAAGCAATTCCAACAGTTTGAGTAAATGATCTTTTAACACTAATCGAGTATTTTGCGGCAAAAGTAATTACATCATCTGGACGTGAATTAGCAATTAGAGGGAAATTGTATCCTGATGAGAGGAAATCAAGATTTCTCATACCGAATTGTTTAACATCACTTTTCATAGCTGCCTGAGAGAACATATTAAATAGCTCTCTTCTTTTTTTAAGGTTTTCTTCACAGTTAACAAGTTGAACAATTCCAAGCGCTGCATTCATATCTGCAAGCTCAAAGTATGGGTCATAGCGCCTTGCAAACTTTTTTATTTGCTCAATATATTCACTTTTCTTTGCAAGTACTACCGCTCCACCACCAGTTGATATTAATGATTCTTCCTCAAGTGCACATACAACAATTGATCCCGTCATACCAGCTTTTAGCTTTCCATATTCAGATCCAATTGACTGAGTAATATCTTCAATAACAGGTATATTTAATGCACCTTCTCTAAAATTAACAGGAAGTTGTGATAATGGTTCATGAAGAATTATTGCTTTAGCTCCTTCACCCTCAGCTTTTATTGCTTCACTTGAGCTAATGCAACCATCTTCACTACTAATATCAAGTAGTACCATTTTGTATCCAAGATCATTAATTACTGTTCTATAAATTTCAGGAGAAAGTACAGAGACAGCTATACTATCTCCACTTTCAAGGCATAATGCTGTTATTGCTGCCTTTAATGCATCGGTATAAGAGCGAACAGCAATACCATCCTTCAAGCCAAGGTATTCAGCCATAAGCTTAAGAAACTGTTTTCTTCTCTCCCCAGGTCCAATCTTTTCATCAACCATGGTTTGAAGAACAGCATCCATATCTCTTCTTCGTAATGTTGGTTTATAGAATCTTACTAAAGCCATATATTAATAATAATAGCAAGATAATAAAAAAAATACATTACATGAATAGCTCAAGAACATATACAGATAAGCAACTTACAAGAGCAACTAGAGGTAAAGAACCTTTATATAAAGAAAATATTATTGCTACTATAAATCCACAGGCTCCAAGAGTAATGCTACCTGTAGCATTTAATATTGCAGGAAAAGTCATTACAGAAAGAGTTACATATGGAACATAGTATAAAAATGAACGAACAAACTTATTTGTAATTGGCTTTCTAAATACTGCTAGAGGAAGTACTCTAATAATGTATGTAACTAATGCCATTAATATTATTGCAATGTAAATATTCATGCTTCCTCCTCTTCTTCATGTGGAAAGATTAATGCAAATAAAAGACCTAAAATAAAAGTTAAAATTATTATTCTATTTCCTTCACTCAAAGTAGAGATATATGGAAGCTTTGAAAAAGCATAGCTTAATGCCATACTACTTACTACCACAACTATTAACTTTTTATTCTTCTTACATGGTGGAATTACTACAGCAACAAACATAGCATATAGTGCTACAGATAATGCTTTTACTATTGTCGCAGGTAAGATATTACCAAACATTATTCCTAGTGCTGTGCCTGCGGCCCAGAAAGGAATAGTTGAACACATAACTCCATATGAAAAGAATGGTGATAATGGATGAGGTTGCATAATAGATAGCGCAAATACCTCATCTGTTATATCAAGTGACATTAATAATCGATGTTTTAATGAAAGATTTTTATCAATATGAAGTATTAATGCTGCACTCATCAAAAGATATCTTAAGTTAATTATCAATTGAGACATAGCTAATTCTAAATAAGAACCATTATTACCAATTATTACTGTACCCGCAGCTTCTCCTGCAGATGTATTATTTAAAAGACTCATTAATGCACCTTCAAATGCTGTGAGTCCTGCATTTTGCATTACAATCCCAAGAGTAAAAGAAACAGCAAAATACCCAATTCCAATTGGTAAACCACCTCTTAACCCTGATATAAAATATTTATTATTACCTTCCCGCATAGGATGCATAATATTACTTTAATAAATTTATTAAAACCTACTTTAAATAAAAGAATGAAAAACTATTATTATTAATTTTTCTATTCAATTTATTATGGTTTATAAATTTACACCCAATGCAAAAAGATATGTAAACTTTAATACTTAAAGCTTGTATTTAAATAATTTAACTACTAAAAATAGCCTTATGATTATAAAACCATTACCAAAGTACCAGCTGTAAGTAAAATACAACCAATTAGTGATTTAACTGTAAATTGTTCATGAAGTATTACTACAGCAAGGATAATTGATAATACTGTACTCATCTTATCAATTGGAACAACCTTACTAACACTACCCAATTGAATTGCTTTGTAATAGCAAAGCCAAGAAAGACCTGTTGCTAATCCTGATAAGATTAAGAAAATCCAACTCTTCTTACTTATTTCAAATACTCCATTTTGAGTATTTGTAATAAAAACCATTCCCCAGGACAGTAATACAACTACTACTGTTCTTATCGCTGTTGCTAATGTTGAATCAACACCATCGATACCAATCTTTGCCAAAATAGATGTTAGAGCAGCAAATACAGCTGATCCTATTGCTAATAATAACCACATGACTTAATGATATCACTATTACTATTTTTTGTAATCTCATACTTATTTTTTCTATGGACATATACAAAGAAATATGCTCATAAAACTAATAAAAAAAATGCACATTTTAAAAGTAGTGGATAGTAAAACGCATCTGCAAAAGCAAATGGTTATTACCTGAATTCTGTTCTAATAACTAGGCCGCATATCCAAATTAAAAATTAATTTTCTGTATACAATGAAATTATCTATCTTAGATAGATTGTATTTATTTTGTTTTCATGGTAATATTAATAACTATGAAGAAGGACGAAAAAACAGGCTATTACATCAATGAGGTCAATGGCCGTAAATATGCATATATTCAGAAGTCTCACGTATGGAATAAGGATAAGAAACAGGCCGAGACAAGCCTTGAGTATGTCGGCAGGCTTGATGATAACGGCAAGCTTGTTCCTAAGAGGCGGCACCTTGTCAAAGCTGAGATAAGCGAGGAGACAAAGCTCAGCATCGTCGATCAGAACAGGGTTGGCATGGTTCGTGTGCTCTGGCAGATTGCAACAGATATCAAGCTGGTCGAGACACTCAAGGTAGCCTTTCCAAAGACCTGGGACACAATACTCTCGCTCTCGTTCTACTATGTATCATCAGGCAGGAATGCAGCCTATCTGTACTCTTCATGGCAAGAGGATCATGAAAGCCCGATTAAGGGAAAGAGCCTGGAAAGTCCCGATATAACGAGGCTTTTCTCTGGAATGGAAGAGGCAAGAAGAAAGGACTTTCTGAAGAGATGGCGTAATGTTGCCTCATCAGGCAAGGCATGCTTCAACGACATAACATCAATTTCATCCTACTCTAAGGAAAATGAGATGGTGGAGTTCGGTTACAACAGGGACCATGAAGATCTTCCTCAAATCAATCTAGGCCTTATTGTGGACAGTGGATCAAAGCTGCCACTCTACTATCATGTTCATGACGGTAACATTCACGATGTTTCCACCCTTGAGCGCGTGATGAGGGAAGGCTTTGCATTCAACATGAAGAACCTTCTGTTCGTTATGGACAAAGGATTCTATGCTGCACACAACATAAATTCAATGTACAGCTTCAATTACCAGTTCATTGTTGCCATGTCTCTCTCATCAGGCAAGGCAAAGGATGCCATTGATGAAGCAAGGTCTTCGATTAGACATCCATCAAACATAATAGTCACCAGTAACGGAGAGGCTGTCTATGCAAAGACATCATCTCTTCAATACTGGAGCAATGAAAATTTTCACTGGCCATGCCGGATTCATGTCTATACATCCGACAACGAAGATGTAGGCAAGAGAGGAATGAAGCTGGACATGAAGCTTGCTGAATGTTTCAGGGAGCTCAATGCAGGAGACTGGAATGATGCACATGCCGCTCTTTATGCAAAGTATTTCGACATGAATATTGAGACCGTTGATGGTGTTGAGAAGAAAACTTATTCCTATAAGGAAAAAGCCCTTGAGAATGCCGAAAGTCACTATGCTGGCTATCTAGCAATCGTGACTGATCAGGTGGATCTCTCTAGCCGCGAGGTCCTAGAAATCTACAGATCCAAGGATGCTGTTGAAAAGGCATTCTATGATCTCAAAAACGAACAGGATGCCAAAAGACTAGGTACACATTTAACCAAGGCCATGGACGGGAAGCTGTTCACGCTATTCATCTCCTCAATTCTGATTTCCGAGATTCGCAGGAGGATGGAGGGCTTCAATGGTCAGTGGACTCTAAATTCCATCCGCACTGCTCTTGACAAGATTACATTCTCAAAGGTGAAGATAGAACACCTGAAAAAGGCAAAGGAACTTAAAGGACTGGTGAGCAAGACACAGAGGGAATACCTTGCTAAGTTGCTTGACTGTCCTCCAACTGAGGCTACTGATAAGCTGTTCTCTATTCAGATGCCATAGTTATTAAAGCAGAATTCAGGTTTTTGACAGAATGCAATCTTTTCTGTATTTTCCCAAGGCAGGACTGGCTCAATTGCTAGGGCTGGATTGGTTTCTTTATGGGTAGTCTAGGCTAGATTTATGAAAATGCATAAAGATTCATATTGCTAAGCCTTTTTCAGAGTTTTGCAATTTCCTCTTCAGTCTCTTTTTTTAAGTTTTTACCTTATTTCCTTGAAGGTAAAAAAACTATTCAGAATAATACAGTGTCAAAGGTAGAATAGAAAAATACTTTACCGTATTCTGATTATTGTTTGATTTGTTATTCAAAAATGCAAATTCTATTTTTATAAATTTATTATTCATTTTGTAATAAGTTTCTATTGTAACAAGAAATAAATAGTGAGATATTTATATGTATATAGGGGGATTAATATGAAAAAAGCAACAATTATTTTGCTGGTATTCTCATTGCTTTTATTTTCTAGCTGTACGAATGATGAAATCAAGGA
>NZ_JAXEGN010000079.1:0-6075 GCF_034103065.1 Bullifex sp.
GTTATAAAATTAATGCGACTTTCAAATGATGAATTATGAATAATCCTTTTTAATTCAGAAGAGATTCTTAATTGTGTCTTCTTGCTATTACAATTTAAATTGAATGGATCAAGTATTAATTCAACATTTCCATATAATTCAATAGGAGTGTAATCTTTAGAGATAATAATATCACCATCATCTCCCAAGATTTGATCATTTATTGATTTTATAATCCTTCGAAATAACACCTTATTTTCAATAACAAGAGTATTAAATCGATTTTCCTTTATTTTTACCTCAAATGAAAATAATTGACTTGTTAAAATAATCATATTATTACCAATCTATCAGTTGTATTTATTATATCTGTATTTAATTCTCCAACAAGGAATTCCATTCTAGCAAATTGTTTCTCTGTAACGGTTAGAATCTGCACCAATCCTTCAGGTGGTTTATTTGCTTCTAATTGTTTTTTTACAACATTAATACCAGTAGTATTAAGCATTAATCTTGAGTAAACAGATTCTTGTACCATGATAAAACCATTCTTAATTAAGAACTTTCTAAACTTACGGTAATTCCTTCTATTAGAAATTGTAGTTACTGGCAAATCAAAAAAAACTAGTAATCTCATAAATCTAAAACTCATATCTAAAGAATCTCAAATCAGAAACATCTCCATTACAAATAGCATCAAGTGCACAACGAGTATAAATCATTATTGCATCCAATAAATTTCTCTTTGAATTATCAATATACACAGTTGTTTCAAGCATTTTTAAAATAAACTGTTTATCTTCTGAAGTTAACTCATTCTCCTCTCCTAAAGGCATTTGTAACACGAATTGATCGACAATTGGCCTAAATGGTTCCATAAGATCAGAAGCAAGATTAAAGTAATTAAAAGTATTTGAGTGGAATATTCCTAATGATGTTAAAAAACCATTTGAAACAATATCTCTTGCAACACAAGATAGTATTATTTGATATCCATAATTTAGACCTGCATTTATCTTTGTTTCTTGACCTCGAGAAAAAGCATTCCCAAACAAAGTATTAAAATAAACTTTAGCTGCATGTCCTTCTCTGTTTGTTTCATCACCAAAATGAATCTCTTCAGTATAATTTATTAACTTTTTGCTACTTTCATCAAAACCATAATGGGCAAGTAGTCCAGATTGATTAAGAATCTTCTCTTTGACTATCTCTGTCCAAATTAACTTCTTATTATATTCGGACCAAGCTATTTGTTTGCGCATCATATCACTAGCATCATAACTACCATATAGAGACACAAGAGAAGCATACGGGAGTCTTTTATTATCACAAAAGATGACATTTATTTTTCTTTCCAATAAAGCGTGAAGTAAAGAACACGTTAAAGAAACAGAAGTATTTTCAATCATCAATACATCAATTTCATCAAGAAATATTTTTTTCTCTACTTCACCTCTTATCACCAAGTAGTTAAGCTTTAACTCAAGCTTAACTCTTGATGAAATAACTACTGTGCGCCAGCCCATTGTTTACCTAATTACTTTTCGTTTTTCAAATAAACCAGTACAACTTTGAGTAATTAAAACAAAATTATTACTATTCTTTCCATTGACTATTTTATCACTAATACTCAATCCTCCGCCTCTTGAAGATCCTCCAATCAAAGTAAAGTCATTCTCTCCAGGGTTAGAAGAAAAATAATTAATCATATTTTTTAATACCTCTAATTGCTTTGACAAATCTAACTGATTATTTTCATTAATCTTAGCTAAATTGATAAATGTCTCTCTTCCATCAGAAAAATTTTTACCTTGCGCTGAAGGTCTATTCTGGTAGTATTGGTTATTAGCTTTCGCTGTAAGCAAATCATATAACTCAAGATTCTTTTCTGGTGTAATTTCTTTTGAATTGTATGGTAAATATTGCAAGTTATTTTTTTGTTTACTAGCAAAAGCTTTTTCTATTTTATGAATATATTCAGTATAATATGGATCAACAAGTAAAGGTTGTTCCAGACGAGTTAAAATTCCTGAACCTGTTCTACTTGAAACACGCATTCTTACGCCTTTATACTCAAACAAATCAAATATCGATAGTTTTTTTACTAATATTTTAGGTTCATTTATTTTAAACTCTGATATTAGATAGTTTTCTATATCAGCATCAGTTTTAATACTTGCTTTTACGTAGTTGTAACAAGGGAATATTTGAACAATACGTTTCTTTTTATCAATGAAAGAAGCAATGATAAAGTAGCTTACTTTCATAGAATTATAGCCACCATATTTATCGGTCCATTCCTTGTCTGTACTACTATTCTGATGAATATCCTTTTTTAGAGGTTTCATCCCCTTTTTTTCACCTGCTTTTAAAGGTTGAAGATCAAATAAAGCACCATTATTTTCCTTAACTTGTCTAGTAATAAGTACTTTATTAGATAAACATTCTTGTTGTACTGTTTTTATAGTTCCTTCATTTCCAGCTACCCATGCTCCAGGAACAGAATATTCAAACATTTTTATAAGGTTATACTGCCATTTTTCCAAGTAATAACCTTTATTTTCTTGTGTTAATTCTGCACTCTTCTTTTTTCGAGCATTATCAATAAACATCCAATAATTAGAAGTGAATTTGGTTGTATAAATATTTCCAACAACAATATTTAAATAAGCATCCTTAGCATGATGAAAATCATTTAATATCCTTGATTTAGGAATATCAAATCTGTCTCTAAAGAATGAAACATTTCTAGCTTTAGAATAAACAACTTCAGTATCATCACCAAAATAACGCTTTAAAATATCTATAGTTGCTTTTGTACTCTGATTAACTTCAACTAACTGCCTGTTAATAAACCCTTGTAATTCATCATCAGTTAAAGGAGTACTTCTTGTAAGCCTTTCATACTTTATTTTATCTATAGTTTTTGCATTATATAATAATCTCCAGAATGTACTCATTTTTGATCGCCAAGAAGAAGAAATTGGATATTGATTACTCTTTTCTCCATTATATGTCTTAAGAACTAATACTCTATTACTTAAACTATCATCACCAGTAACAGATTGTGGATAAATATGATCAATATCATAAATATTGGTATTGTAAAGATCATTAATATCTATTATTTCACCAGAATACATACAACGACCCATCTGAGAGAAGTAGAGATATAATTTATCCTGTCTAGAAATATCTTGTTCAGAATATCTTTCAAGTGTATTACTCAGTTCATCAATAATATTATTAAACAAGCCTTCTTTTTTGATAGCATCATAAAGTTCTAACAATACAGTTTTTCTTGATTTAGGTGTTTGTTTTTTCTTCTTCTCATCATCACCTCTTGTGACCTCAACAAATATTTTCTTTGGAGATTTCTTCATGATCTTTTCAATTTCTTCGGCTAACTTTAAAGTCTGCCATATTTGTCTCTTAACAGAAGGAGAAACATGCAAATTATCAACAACACTATACTCAAGTTTTTCAATCTTTTGTTTAGTAAGGCTAGATGCAATATCGTAATCCTTATCGTGAATTACTTCCATCAAGTTCTCATTAGTATTCCACATAATAGAAATAATCGAAGAAATTTCACCAGTTCTTTTATTTTCAAAAGTAGTGTCTACTAAAAATTCTTTAGATAAAGTACCCCATCCTGGATATTTTTTACTAGCAATAGACTTTATTTCTGTACCATTTAACCGATCTCCTACTATCTTTTTAATTGATTCCACACAAAGCTCATTATCATCTCCAAATAGAGAAATCTTTTCGATAATTTGCTCAACTTCAGATCTCTTTAATTTGTCTGTTTCAAGATATTCATGAAAATCATAATATGAAGCTAAAGACGATTTAGGATCACCATCGATTCCTTTTATTTCAGGATTCTTTGACCACCCTTTTGCTTTAACATAATCTTTTAATCTTTTCGCTGAGACTTTTCTATTAGTCTTAAATAACTCATTATATATTTGTTGTTTTTGCTCAACAGATATGGCTACACCATCTATGGATAATTTATTAATCTCATTCAGCACTGTAAATTTTGAATAAAGTAAAGAGTATTTAGGTATTACATTGTATTCTGGCATATAAGTACATTTATTCGTCATTCTACGAATAAAACCTTCAGAACTTTTTTCTTTATCTACTTTCTCATAGAAGTTCCAAGGATATATTTTCCCGTCAGCTTTACGTTCTACCCAGCTAAATTTCTTCTGCTCTAGACTAGCTTTAGAATTAGTAAGTGGTCCAATATAATATGGAATTCTAAATTTTAATATTAATTCTATCTTTTCTTTAATTGAAATATTATTTTCATTCTTATCATTGAGAAAAGGAAGATACAATGAAGCATTACTTAATATCTTTCTTAACTCTATCAAATTTAACTGATAAGGTATTACGCTATTTCTTGTGGAAATTAGTAATGGAAGTAAAGTCGGATTTCCTTCGACTTTATCTTTAAGTTTACTGTAAATTGAAACATCAGATTCATCAGGAGTTATTTTATCAAGTAACTTTTTTGTGTATTTGATGAAATCTTCATATTTTGCACGTTTTAAAGTCTTCTTACATTTTTGTCTATTATCTTGAATAACTCCAATATAGGCTGAATAAGAATCTTTTGTATCTGAATGGAAATATGTTTCATACTCTACTTTAGATAAATACTTCTTAAATATATATTTTAATGCTGATAAATCATTTTTATTTTCTTCATACTGTCTTACTTTACCTTCAGAGATATAAGTGCTGCCATTTAATATATCTGCTAACAAAATATAGTCATATACAGCTTTTAATTTAACTATCAAGTTAATTATATCTTCATCTTCAAACAAAGCTTCTAGCTTTGGTAAATCTTCATCTTCAAAAGATGCTTTCTTAAATTCCAAAGCACATTTTAAAAAATCTTCATTTTCTTCATCCACTGAAAAAATAGCTTTCACATAAACTTTATATCCATTCATTACTTTTATTAGTGATTCAGCTTTTTTATTATCAGTGTATGTACAAAGATCTTTAAGTAATTCTATTCTTTCTGATGGCTTTTTCATTCTAAAAATTTCTTGAGCTTTTTTATAATCATTAAAATAAAACTCAAAATCTTCATCATTAAAAATTGATATACAGAGCTCTTCAATATCTTTTAGCAGAGTAGATGCATCAGTTACAGCTTGAAGTCCTTCTCCTGGAAATAAAAAGTGTCCTCTATTTTTAACAATATGATGGATAGCTAAATAAACTAATCTAGGATCATGGTAATCGGTGCTATAAATTAAATCCTTTCTTAAATGATAAATGGTTGGATATTCATCGTAATATTCTTTATCTGTATAATTCTTATCTGCAAAAAGAGCATACTTTACACCTAATGACTTATCCTCAAAAAAGTATTTACTTTCCTCCAATCTTTTAAAGAAATTAGAATCTACCTTATTAATTTCAGGAGCAAATAATTCTTGCAACAAATCAATTCTTTGACGCTTTCTATCATTTCTTCTCCTTGCACATCTTGCTACCCTTCTATCTTTTGCTGTATTAGCAGGATCAAATAGTCTTACCCCTTCCATACGTTTATTATTAAATTCTAATACATTATAATTTATATCAGTTACAGACCAGCCTACTGAACTTGTTCCACAATCAAAACCTAAATAATAATCACCTGAATAATTTGATGTTTTCATTATCAATCCCTCCAAAATACTTTTTTTTCTTTAATTTTAAAGGGCTAATTATAAAAAATTAAAGAATAATCAATAGATAAATTTGAATAAAAAGTAAAAAAAGCACTTTTTTTATTTTTTAATTTCTTAGGTAAGAAAATCAGTAGAAAATAATTACAAAAAAAATTAGTTGACAATCAATAAAAAAAATTAAATAATTAATTCAGATTTAACGCACAATGTTCAAATAAAAACTTGTTCAAACCGTCCGAAAGGACTGCCTTAAGGGCACTAAAAGGAGACTTAGGTCTCTTTTTTTTATGTAATTCAATATACATATTATTTATTTTGTTTTATTGACACTTATATTATTGTTTGTCAAAATAAATACTATGAATGAAGAATATTTATTAGTTCGTGA
>NZ_JAXEGN010000080.1:0-10806 GCF_034103065.1 Bullifex sp.
AAGTGATGTGTATTCTTAGTGTAATAGGAGATTTTTTAAATGAAAAAGTATCGCTGTGTATTATGCGGATTCGAAGTTGAGATGGAATCTCTTCCTGAAGATTACGTTTGCCCAATTTGTGGTGCAGGTCCAGAAGATTTCGAAGAAGTCGAGGAATAATTAAAAAAAGAGCTGTCCAATTGGGCAGCTCAATTTTTAGGTGGAAATGTTTATTTAGAAACTACTTCATGAATAGTTTTTCTAACTGCACCCTTACCACTTACAAGTGAAGTAAAGTAGTTAACAACCTTAGCTCCTACAACTGTGTTATTTAAATCTAATCCAAAGAGCTTCTCATTTGCTAAAATTGGCTCAAGAATCTTATCAAAAGGACCACTTTGACCAAGTGTAACACCACTGAGCATTGGCTGGAATGTTGTTGTCATTGGATCAGGAGAAAGTGTAAAAGCATTACCCTCATCATCAAGAGCAAGAAGATATCTTAAGTAGAGAGCATATACAAGAGGAACTACATTTAACTCATTTAAATCCTTTCCTGCTGCTTTATAAGCCTTAATTGTTTCACCAAATCTGATAGAAAGCTTTTGAGAAGTATCTGTTGCAATTCTCTGAGGTGTATCAGGCATGAATGGGTTAGGAATTCTAACATTTAATACTTCATCAATAAATGCCTTTGGATCAATAATGCCAGGGTTAACTACTACAGGAAGACCTTCTGTGTAACCAAGTCTCATTACCATCTTCTTTAAATCCTCATCCTTCATCTCATCTGCAATTAATGTATAACCAAGTAAGCATCCTGAAAGCGCAAGTGCAGTGTGAAGAGGGTTTAAGCAGGTACATACCTTCATCTTTTCAACCTTATTTACTGTATCTCTATCTGTGAGATATACACCACTCTTTTCAAGTGCAGGTCTACCGTTAGGGAATCTATCTTCGATAACAAGATATTGTGGCTCTTCAGCATTAACGAATGGAGCAATATAAGTGTTTTTAGATGTAATGATTGCATCCTTATCTTCAAAGCCTGTTTCACTAAGCATTGCTGCAACGCTCTGGTCTGGTCTTGGAGTAATTTTATCAATCATAGACCAAGGGAAAGATACACACTTTTCATCAGATACCCAAGAAACAAACTCATCTGATAACTCACCTTTTTCATTATAGGTCTTTGCAATTGTTACAATAGCATTTCTTAACTTCTCACCGTTATGTGAGCAGTTATCCATTGATACAAGAGCAAGAGGTGCTTTGCAGCTATTAAATCTATCATTTAAAAGGCGAGTTAATCTACAAAGGAACATTGAAGCATCTTTTAATGGTTTTTCAAAGTCACTTACATAGAACTTAAAAAGATTACCATCTGGCTGATAGAGAGCATAACCCTTTTCAGTAATTGTAAAAGATACCATCTGAAGGGAAGGGTTTGTGAAAGCATTTTCAAGTACTGCCCATTCAGCACTACTATTTGGATCACATTTAACAGCCTGCATAACAGAACCAATTACTTCTTTTTCTATTGATCCATTAGCTTTAAGTGTTACACCAAGTGTAAGGTTATCGTGTGGTGCATAGATTTTATCGATGATTTCACCATCAAAACCTTCACCAACAACAATACCTGTATCCATCAAGCCTTCATTTAAAAGCTTTTGACAAAGTCCTGCTGGGAAAATTCTAAAGATATTACCTGCACCAAAGTGTACCCACTGTGGTCTAGACTTAGTATTTTCTTCAATTTGTTTATGGTCATATGAAAAGAGTTTATATCCTTCCCATGACTTTTTATCTTCAAGTGAAATTAAATTGAGTTTCATCTGTTTCTCCTTAATTTGAAAAATACTGTGGAAATAATTCGATGAGCATTGGATACTCGTCTTCAATTTTGTTTAAGTGATCCCTATCGAGTTCTAATGCTTCTTCCTTAGCTCCTCTTGCGATTGCATCGATAATTGCTTCATGTTGAGTTTCAATATCATTTGCAATATTACCTGCAAGACTTGAAAGAAGTCTTATTCTGCGCTCGTTTCCTGTATGAGAAAATAGAACTGCATAAACTCTTTCATATCCAAGTTGGCTATAAAATGTTGCATGCATTTCATCATCTGCTTTAAGAAAATCAATATATGAACCACTAATTAAAGCAGCCTTTTGTTTTAGTAATAATGATTTTAGTCTTGTAACATAGGCTTCTTTAGCTAAATCATTAAGCTCAAGATCCATAAAACTCTTAAGAGCGCCAAGCTCTAAATTCATTCTCATAAATCTTTCTTGCCTAATATCTGAGATATCTAAATAGCTTACCCTAGTGCCTTTTTGAGGAAAGATATCTACAAGAGAATCTCTTTCAAGACGGAGCAGGGCATCACGAAGTGGGGATCGTGAGACCCCCAATGATTCAGATAATTCGGTGAGATTGAGTTCTGTTCCTGGTTTAAGAACAAGTGTTTCAATCTGCTCTCTTAATTGGTTGTATACCCAGATATTAGCCCTGCTGTCATCTTTTTTCATACACCACGCTCTTCTGCTTTATCAATTGCTTCCCAAAGCCCTTGAATATACATTGCACCAAGAGCTCTATCGTATAGACCATAACCTGGCATACACTTTTCACCCCAAATTGTTCTTCCGTGGTCAGGGCGTGCTGGTCCATCAAAACCAATATCATGAAGTGCTTTAACTGCTTCATACATATCAAATGAACCATCTGATGAAAGGTGAGCTGCTTCCTCGAATACTCCTGGAGCGAAGTGGTGGAGGTTTCTAATGTGTGCAAAATGGATTCTACCTTTGCAAGAACGGATGATATCTGGTAAATCATTGTTAGGGTTAGTTCCAAGACTTCCCATACAAAGTGTGATACCATTGTAAGGCTTATCAACTGCCTTGAGCATCTTTAAGATAGCATCTTTTCCTGTGATAATTCTAGGAAGCTTGAATACTGGCCAAGCTGGATCATCTGGGTGAATAGCCATCTTGATATCATATTTCTCACAAACTGGTCCAATTGCATTTAAGAAATAAACGAGGTTGTCAAAAAGCTTTTCAGATGTAACATCTTTATAAGCATCGAAGAGCTTGTGAACCTGTGCAAGTCTTTCTGGTTCCCAACCTGGCATAACAAAGCCATTTGAGTTATCTGTTGTTTGGTTAAAGAATGTCTGAGGATCGATTGTATCTACAACCTTTTGGTCATATGCAAGAACTGTTGATCCATCTGGGCGCATCTTTGCAAGGTCTGTGCGGGTCCAGTCGAATACTGGCATGAAGTTGTAACAAACCATATGAATATCATTTTTACCAACAGCTTCAAGAGATTTAATGTAATTATCAATATATTTATCTCTATCAGGAGTTCCGATTTTAATTGAGTCGTGGATGTTAATACTTTCGATACCTTCAATTTTTAAGCCTGAAGCCTCAACGATATCTTTAAGTCCCTTAACTCTTTCATATGTCCATTCTTCACCTGCTGGTACATCGTAAAGTGTTGTAATAACGCCAGTAACACCTGGAATCTGTCTAATCTGTTCTAGGGTCACTGAATCAAAGCCAGGACCATACCATCTTAATGTCATTCTCATATTGGGTAATTCCTCCGTTTTCTGATATTTGTATTTTTATGTACTACAAGAAATTTGTCAACTGATATTTTAGTATTTTAATATATTTATTAAAAATTTGCCTAAATAATATTGGCTATTAAGAAAATAATAGTTAATGAATTGATGTGTGATTGTAATCTAATAAAGCAGGCTAATAAAAAGTATCTTAATTGAGAAAAATATAGTAACTTATTAACATCTATGATTTAGAGGAGAGTTTTATGCAAAAACACATTTTATTGGTTTCCTCATTAGTTCTTATTTTTTTCACACTATTGTTAGTGAGTTGCAATAATGATATAAAAGATGATTTAAAAATTGCTTCTATTAATCAATTAATTATTGAAAATAAAACTCTTTTAGGTGTTACAGAAGAAGGAAGAAAAGCAACAAAAATTGTAATTCCTGATGATGTCACATCAATTGGCGAGAAAGCATTATATAGTTGCACTATGTTAACATCAATTATAATGCCTTCGAACTTAGATACTATAGGGCCTTATGCATTAATGGATTGTAATAAAATTAAATCAATTACACTTCCAGATAGTGTAAAAGAAATAGAAAATAGTGCTTTTATGAAATGTAGTAGTTTAGAAAGCATTACTATTCCAAATAAGGTAACTGAAATAAGTCGTTATCTATTTGAAGAGTGTGAAAGTTTAACTACTGTTGCTATACCTGAAAGTGTTAAAAAATTGACGATAGTGCATTCTTTTCCTGTACTAGCTTAAAGGACATTAATATACCTAGTAGTGTTGAATTTATTGGAGACAGAGTATTTGTAAATTGTAAGAGTTTAGAATCTATAGTAATACCAGAAGGTGTAAAATCGATAGGAGAAGAGTGCTTCTTTGATTGTGGTAATTTAAAAAGTGTTGTAATACCTTCTAGTGTTAAATCTATTGGTGAATATTCATTTGATCGCTGTAATAAATTAACTGATATTTATGTTGATCAAGAAAAAAATGATCTATTATTAAATACTAAGTATCCTAAGAAATGCATAATTCATTGGAATTCCAAAGATCCTACTTCTTTATAAAATGTGTGATAGTATAGCGATAACTATCAAAAAAAAGAGTTAGCGCTATACTATCGCAATGTTTAGTTAGTTTTTTTATACTCTGTTTTATATTACTTTTCTTGTAAAATACTAATAATATAAATAATTAAACACCAAATTTGATTAATATTTTTTTAACCATTCTTACGTAAGAGTAAATTTTTCAAAAAAAACTAAATTCTAATGATTTTTTGGGAGTTATTTATTATTAATACCAATCAGTAAATGATAATATATGAATAGTGAGGCTTTTATTTTCACATAAAAAAATAGGAGAGGGATATGGTAAAAATAAAAACAACAAGATCCATTAAAGTAGGTTTACTCATTAAAGATAAAGAGTCTATGAAAAGACTAATCGATAGTCATGATTTTTTTGGATATTGTGTTAATTATTATACTAATTTGTTACTAGAAATGCGAGGTGGAGATGTCTATCTTAGAGATCCATTAATAGGCGATGAGACTATAAAAAAAGCATCAGAATATCAAGAAGCTTTATGTAAAAGAATGAAGGATGCGGCAAAACGAAATGGAAATAGCCGAGATTTAACACCTAATGAAGTGGAAAGATTTATATCTTGGTGTAAAAATTATTATGATGAAACTATAAATACTTCGAATCCTAAAGGGCGAATTAATTTTATACAAAACAGTGAAATAAGAGTTGAGACATCATCTGGGCGTTCAAGTAGTTTAATCTATCATACAAGAGAATTATTAAAACTTTATCCTTCTATCCTTAGAGAAATAAATGCTCCTCTTGATATAATACATGCAGGAGAAAAAATAAAAGAGAGTAAAGCAAATGCTGAGACAATTGCAGAGTGGATATATAATAATAAAAAAATATTGTTAGAACATTTTTCTTCTGATAATACAATAAATAAAATATGTGAATTATATCCAAAAGAGCAAGAAAAGAAAGAAAAGGATCGTCAAAAGAAAGAAGGTACTATCTCTGAATTTGGAATGAGTGGCATTAAAGTTTTACCATTAATTCAGAAGCCTGCTTTTTTATATATTGAAGGATTAGATTCTGATATACCTAATATTTCTTCATGGTACTATGGTGCATGGACAATGGCTGTACAACGTTTGAAAGGTTGGAATACTTGGAATCAAAATGCATATAAAAATTATAACAATATTAAGATGTTGTTGGAGGAAAAAGAAAAGGAATTAGATAAATTATCCACTGAATCAAAAGAATTCATATCCAATGTATTACAAGTATATGAAAAAATGAAGGATGAAGAAATAAAGTTGAATGATATTGAAGGTGAATATTTAGGCAACTATCATCTTTTAGGAAGAGAACTCCGAGAAATTGATTTAGTAATTGAAAAACTTTTAAAGGAAGATTCTTTTGAAAATCGTATTATTTTGCTTAATAAATTACAAGAAGAAAAAGCATCAGAAATAGGAGATATAAATCTATTTCGTTTCATTGCACAAGATAAATATTTTAGATTTGTAAAAGATGTTAAATCATGCATTGATGCTATCAATGCATATAAGCAAGTGAATAAACAGAAAGCTAAACTTGAACGTATTAAGGATCATGCTGCCTTTACTATGTGTGATCAGAATTATAGTCCAGCTTGGACGCAATTTGAAATTGGTGGAGGAGCTGGTTCTAATTCACCTGGTTATTCAATAGACTTAGACTCTAAAAAAATCTATATGTCTTTAATAGAAAAAAATGGTAATAATTTGACTGTAGTAAAAGGAAACATATTTACAATTGCTCATAGCAATCAGTTGGATTGTTTATCGATAAAAGATGGAAAATACTTATATAAAGATCCTGGGACTGGTAAGATATTTAATAATGTTGCGATTAAAGGAGCAAAATTACAATTTGACCGTGATTCTATAACACGGAAAAAGAATTGGAAAAATCAAGATAAAATAAAAGCATACATTAATATTTCTTTAGAGATAACTGATGAAATAGAAGCCTTTCCAAATAGTCTTTACCAAATAACTTGCGACAATGATATTAACGGTTTATATTTTAGTGGTGATGAAAAAAAGAAAGTTTTTTTATCAAAAGGTGTTATTTCTCAAGATACTAATCTAATAAATCAAATAAAGAATAGACCATATACTATTATGGCTGTTGATTTGGGCCTTAGAGCAACATTTTCATATTCAATTTTTAGCATTACTAATGGTTCTGGAAGATCATGTTTTGATATCAGAGATTTTCTAACTGGTGAAACACTAACAGCAATACATCGTAGATCTGGTCAGATAAGACTTATAGGTGATAAACCATCTCGCCTAGTCGAAGAACAGAGAAGAGTGCTTATTGATGCTTCTGATTCTATCAGATACAAAATAGATGCTATTAGATATTTTCGAAGGCTTTCAAATTGTAAAAAAAATAATCGTAAAGAAAATGTTGAAAAGCTTTTAAATAGATATAAGGAAAGTAATAAGGATTGGCCTTATATGGGAAATTATTCTTATGCTTATCTTATAGAACTAACAGATAAATTTATAAATCTAGCAGATGACAAGTGGATTGAATTTATTGACTCTACTGCTTTTTCTATGAAACTAAATCTTTCTAATGAATATAAACGATGGTCAGATGATGTAAGAAAGCCTCGTGTTTATGAAGATGTTGAAAGTGGTCAAGTAATTGGATTAGCAGGAAAAAGCCTTTGGAATATTTCATATCTTTCAAAAGTACTAAACATTATGAAGAAATGGCATACTTTAGCAGAGAAGAGTCATGTTCGCAGTGGGCTTGAAAAAGGTGAAGTTTTTGCATGTGAACTAAGTGATAAGATTAGTAATCTAAAAGAATTAAGACAGAAAGAAACTAGTGATGCTCTTATTATGACTGCTCTTGGCTATGTGTGGGTTGCAGGAAAGTCTGAAAACAGATTAATAAAAGTAATGAAGGATAATATGGTATATTTCATTCCTGAACAAGAGTATCTTGATAACAGAAAAAATTATACTTTATATGCAACAGGTAAAGATAAATATAAAGCTAAAGATGGTTTTTGGATTAAATTGTATGATGCTTGTGATGCTATTATTTTTGAAGAACTTCAAAATTATAGGACAGATGATGAAAAACCTACACGTGAGAATTTGATGCTTATGAAGTGGGCTCATAGATCTACGGTTGATCAAGTAAGAATGCAAGGCGAGTTATTTGGGCTAAAGATAGGTTTTGTTGGAGCATCTTTCAGTAGCCGTTTTCATGCAGCTTCTGGATGCCCTGGCTTCAGAGCAAATGTTTTTGATTTAAAGAAACTAAATGAATCATATTTAGAATTAATGAAATATTTATTGATACCTGAATCTGATAGAAGAAAAGGCTCCCTCTCTCATCTTTCAAGAATTGTGATAGATATGTATGGAAAAGATGCACCAGAAAAAGTCGGTAAATTAATAAGTGCTATTGAACAAAGATCAAATTACAATTCGATTGGTGTTTTGATACCTGATAAAGGAGGAGAGTACTTCCTTTATGGAAAAAAAGAAAATAATGGAAACGTTAAGTTGTGTTATATTAATGCTGATATTAACGCAGCTCAAAATTTAGCAAAAAGATGGTTAACAAGATATGATAATCCTCAAAAACTGAATGTTAAAATAATAGATAGTAATGTACTTCCTGTATGTGATAATTCTGTTAGAATTAACAGAATTATCGGTCCTTCCTGTTTAAATATTGATGAAGGTAATATTGCTGATAAACGCTTTTCTGGAGTTATTAATTCTGTTTCGAAAAAAGTTAAGAAAAATTCCGATAGCCATGATAATGATATAGACGGTGATGAAGAATTGGGAATATGTAATGTTTTTAGAGATTATTCCAATACTTTCCTAGACGCTAATAGGTGGTATTCTTCTCTTAAATTTTGGGAAACTGTAAAAAGTAAAATTAATAATTTGGTTATTACTCAACCAATTATTATTAACATTTGAAAACATAGTTATGGATAATTATGAGTTACAACAACCAATACCATTGAGAGCTTTAAATGAGTACTGCTTTTGTCCTCGATTGTATTACATAATGTATGTAGATAAAGAATTTGAAGTAAATAATGATGTTGAGAAAGGGACAGAGCTTCATAATAAAGCAGAACAATGAAGTGATAGAGTTTCTATTGAAGAAGAAATAGCAGAATATGAGTTGCCTCCAAAAAACTTAGTTTTTTATTCTGAAGAACTTTTACTATGTGGAGAATTAGATGCTATTAAGCAAAGAGATGGAGAATGGATTCCTTTCGAAGCAAGAAAATCTTCTGCTCCTAGTCGTACTCAACCTCAACAATGGCATGGTTATGTTTTAACTCCTGGAGCATGGTACAATGACCAATTACAAGTAATTGGCCAAATGTACCTTCTTCGGGAAAATAGTTACTTGTGTTCTAAGGCTTCGATATACTATAGGGAGAATAAAACTCATACTATAATTAAATGGAATGAAGAGTGCATAAAAATACTTGAGACAATATGTAAAGAAATTAATAGAATTTCTTTAGAAGAAAGGCCTTTGCCATTGAAAAGGTCAAATAAATGTATACGTTGTTCTCTTAATACTATTTGTTTACCTGATGAAGTATCAATAATGAAGTCACATAAACAGGAGGGATATGCTCGGGCTGTAGTACCATCTCGATATGATAAAGGCCTTGTATATGTTAGTGGCTATGATAAGAAAATATCAATAAAAGAAGATTGTTTGGTTATAAGTTCGCTTTCAGGAGATAAACAGGAAATACCAATTATTGATGTGATGTCAGTAGTTATTTTAGGTACTGCACAGATTTCTACTCAATGCATTCAAGCTATAATGGTGAACGGTATTAAGATACTATTTTGTAGTACTAGTGGTTGGTTATATGGAACAGCTAGTGGTTTTTCAGATAAAAATCTTTTGATAAGAAAGAAACAGTTGAATCAATTTCCTAATTTAGATCTTGCAAAAAGAGTTGTTAGCGCAAAAATTTTTAACCAAAGACTTCTTCTACGTCGAAAAAGAGGAGAAGTCGGAAATCCTGTAATTGAGGATTTAATTAGACTTTCTTCTCAAGCTATGGAAATAAAAGATAGGAATTCTCTCCTCGGTATTGAAGGGGTTGCTGCAAAAAAGTATTTTGAATCTTTTCCTGATTTAATAACTGTGAGTAATATAGAATTTAAAGGACGTAGTCGTAGACCACCACGAGATCCAATAAATGCATTGTTGTCATACGCTTATTCACTCCTGTGTAAAGATTTTGTAAATGCCATAATTGCTGTTGGTTTGGAACCTACTGTTGGTTTCTATCATGTATTTGAAAAAGGAAGACCTTCTCTAGCATTAGATCTTATGGAGAGTTATCGCCCTTTGATAGCAGATAGTACTGTATTGCGTGCTATAAATACCAAAACTATATCCCTAGAAGATTTTGAAGTAACTATGGCTGGTGTATCTTTAAAGCCTAAAGCTAAGAAGAAATTTATTATGATGTATGAACAAAGGATGGATACGCTTATTCACCATCCATCATTTTCTTATCAGGTGAGTTATAGAAGAATGCTAGAGATTGAAGTTAGGTTGTTAGGTCGATATTTAGAAGGAGAATTAAATAATTGGAAACCATTTAGAGCGAGGTAATTATGCATTATTTTATTGTTACATATGATGTTTGTGATGAAAAGAGAATAAAGAAGGTATTCAAGCTGTGTAAGAATTTTGGTCGGCCTATACAGTATTCTGTTTTTATTTGTAGACTGTCTGAAGAAAACTATGAGATATTTAAAAGTCGTCTTATTTCTATAATTAATGAAAAAGAAGATCAAGTAATGTTTATTAGACTTCGCGAAACATCTGAAGGGAATATTGCCAAGAATGCTTTTTCTATTATCGGAAAACAAATAAGTGCCGAAATTCCAAATTGCTGGGTTATTACTTGACAAATAAAATATGTTACCTTAGCATTATAGATGGCAATGCCTATCAAGGTCTGTTTTAGTGCTATAGCCCATATAACGATGGGAGATTACAGACATCAATAATCAAATACTTTCAATATACGAGAATCTGATATACATCAGAAATCTTGGGAGGTGCTCGCAATATATCAATAGTTTTTGAAATAAATTGAATATTTT
>NZ_JAXEGN010000081.1:0-2326 GCF_034103065.1 Bullifex sp.
AGGATTTATCCTACCTGGTATTAGCTTTTCATATTTATTATTAATACTTGGCTCATATGACTTTATCATGAATGCAATTAGTACTTTAAATATTTTAGTATTAATTCCTTTTGGATTAGGCTTTTGTATTGGGGTAGTATTACTTACAAAGATATTGGATATTTGTATGAGTAAATATCCAGGTATTACATATTTAATTATCCTAGGTTTTTTAATTGGATCAGTATTTCCAATTTATCCAGGTAATCCTGTAGGATGGGAAATTCCTCTTTCAATAATTACATTTGCATTAGGTGCTGTAATTATCTACATGGTTTCAAAGGTAGGGGAGAAGAATAATGCTTCTAAGTAAGGAAAAGATTTATTTAGCACTAAATACAGCTCTTTCTACCGGTGCTGATTTTGCTGAAGTATTTGTAGAAAGAAGTTTATATAAAACTATTAAAATGATACAAAAAGGTCAATCGACTAATATTGATAACATAACTGATAGTGTAATTAGTGGTATTGGTATTAGAGCTTATTGTGGCTTAAAGAGTTCATATTCCTCTACAAGTGATTTATCCTATGATGGTATTAGAAGATGTGCAAGAAGTGTAGCTTCTTCTATATCTGACGCTAATAGAAGTGTTATGGATTTTGAGCTTAAAGAAAGGATAAATCCTAACATACATAGTATTCAAATTGTTCCTTCTGGAATAAGGAATATTGTTAAAATTGATTTATTAAAGTCTGCTCTGAGTACAGCTAGTTCTAGAAGTGAAAATATTACACAAGTAATGGGTACTTATCTTGATGTAGATAGATCTATTTTAGTTGCAAACTCTGAAGGCTTACTTACAACTGACAGACAAATAAGAGTTAGAATGGCAGTAAATGCTGTTGCAAGCTTGAATGGTGAAAGTCAAACAGGTACATGCTCTCCAGGACGTTCTATGGGACTTGAGATGTTTGATATCTTTACTCCTGAATCAATTGGTAGTGAGGCAGCTCGTTCAGCACTTGTGAAAATCAGTGCACCTTATTGTAAATCAGGTGTATATCCTGTAGCCATTGAAAATGGCTTTGGTGGAGTTATTTTCCATGAATCAACAGGACATAGCTTGGAAGCAAGTGCTGTTGCATACAATAATAGTGAATTTGCCGGAAAAATTGGTCAGAAAATAGCAAACTCAAAGGTAACAGCCATTGATGATGGTACTATTCCAAATGCTTGGGGATCAGTAAATATTGATGACGAAGGAACTCCTACCCAAAGAAAGGTTCTTATTGAAAATGGAGTATTAAAACGCTATATGGTAGACCGTTTTAATGGTAGAAGAATGAATATGCCATCTAGTGGTTCTTCAAGAAGACAGGATTTTTCATTTTGTCCAACATCACGTATGACCAACACATTTATTGCTGCTGGTGATGATGAAGATGAAGATATTATTTCTTCAATTGAAAAAGGTATTTATGCTCGAAAAATGGGTGGTGGTAGTGTAAATCCTATGACTGGAGCATTTAACTTTGCTGTTGATGAAGCCTATATGATAGAAAATGGAAAAATTACTTATCCTGTTAGAGGTTGTTCTTTAATAGGTAAGGGCTCCGAAGTTATTCAAAATATTGATATGGTTGGAAAACACCTTTTAACAGGACAGGGCATGTGTGGTTCCTCTGCTGGTAGTATCCCAACCGATGTTGGTCAGCCTCTTATTCGAGTGAGTCAAATTACTGTAGGGGGAAGATAATGGATAAGTACAGAAAAATAAAAGATGCTATAATAGAAGAAGCAAATAAAAGGAATATAAATGCTTGGGAGATCATTATCAGTGAAGGTGAAAGTGTTAGTGCTAGTGCATTTCGCCATGAAATAATTAAAGAAGCATCATCTTTTTCTTCATATCTTTCTTTAAGAGTAATTGTTGGTAATAAGGAAGGTTCAGCATCAACTCAAGACTTAAGTAAAGATGAAATACCTTCTTTATTTGAAAGGGCATATGATAATGCGCTTTCAAGTGATGAAAAAGATGAAATAGTATTATTTTCTGGAGGTTTGGAATATCCAAAAAAAGAATCTTTTGATTACTTAAACTACGATATAAAAAAAATAAAAGAAATTGCTTTAAAAAATCATGAAGAAGTTTATTTAAAGGATAAAAGAGTAATTGATGGTTCAACTTGCTCTGTAGCATATGGGAAATCAATTCGCTATTATGCTTCTTCAAATGCTTTAGAGTTATTTGACAGCAATGATGATGCTTATGTTATGGCAAACTGTAAGGTAAGTGATGGCGTTGATATTCAAAATGCATACTCTATTAAAGAAGGTTTAATTGAT
>NZ_JAXEGN010000082.1:0-2321 GCF_034103065.1 Bullifex sp.
TATTAACAATAAGAATTTAGACTTAATGAATAAGTTAAGCTAGAAGATCAGCTATTGTAAGAATACTGGAAAAAACAGAAGAATATCCACACCTTTTACCCCAAAAGTAGTGATTAGTACATTATGGATAACTGCCTTCTTTGGTGCTATTTCTGATACGATTTTTTCCCTCTCTCTTACTTTAAGATAAAAGCTTTTATCAATAAAAAATTCTTCACAGCAGAACTTCATTTCACAAAGATTAATTACACAATCCCTTCTTTCAATGATAAGATCAATCTGGGGGGCTTTCATTACTGTCCTTAATATTCATTGATTCTATACGAGAAATGCCTAATTATTCCAAAAGCCTTCAAACGCTGAAATAAAACCACTTCGAGGAGTATCCATCCAAGGAAGTTCCTCAATGAACACTACCTGTCTTCCTCCATCTCTTTCTTGCAAAAACTTTTCGAGGAAGAAAAAGGCTTATAACCATGAATCTGGACATTTATTACCAGTAAATCCTTGAGACAGTAAGGAGTAGTGGAACTGTTTAAGTTGCACTTTTAGGCCATTTTATTTCAACAGGAAATAGTCCTGCATATCTAAAAGTAATGTACAGCTCAAGCACCTCATCAACGAGAGAGGTTTTACCCACTCTTCGTCTTCCATAAATTGCAACTAGCTAAGAACTTCCATTAAACAGAAGACCTTCTAACTCTTTTTATTTCATTTTTCTTCCTACCATAATATGGTAGTTTAAATTAATTTTAAAGTTAATTTTTCATGAGTTTTTAATGGCTTAAAAGGCTTGTAAATGTTTAACTTGAATGAATATTATTTAGAGTTTTCATTGTAAACCATTTTCGCATTTCGATTAAAAGGAAAAAGATTTATTGTAGATTTAAGTATGTAATGATTTAAAATTACTATTAAACAAATTAAGACAAAAATTTTGGTGATATTAATCATCAATAATCTTCTCTTTTTGTTTGGATATTAATTCTTATATTTTGATAAAATAAGACCATGAATAATCTAGAAAGAAGAGATAATGGCAAAGCATACATTGTTGATGAGATGGTAGCTAGTGAGATTATTGCTTGTAGAAAGCTGATTCAAAAACTAAATAATTCTGATTGGGCAGATTTTGAACAAATTTCTCGAATCGTGAAAGAATTATTAGGTTCTGGAGAAGGTGCATTTATTAATCCACCATTCTTTTGTGATTACGGTAAACACATTGAAGTTGGAAAGAATTTCTTTGCAAATTATAACTGTACTATTATTGATGTCGCTAAAGTAGTCTTTGGTGATAATTGCTTTCTTGGACCTAATGTATCAATTTATACAGCAGGACATCCTATTTACCCAACTACAAGAAACTCATCATATGAGTTTGGAAAGCCTGTTACAATCGGTGATAACGTTTGGATAGGAGGAAGTGTAGTAATATGTCCTGGTGTTAATATTGGTAGTAATGTTGTAATTGGAGCAGGTTGTGTTGTTACTAAAGATGTTCCAAGCTGGACTATTGCAGCAGGTAATCCATGTAAAGTATTAAGAGCTATTACCGAAGATGATAAAAGAAGGCTATTTAAAGATGAACTTATCGATGATGAAGTTTGGGATATAATTGTTAAAGAAGGATTTATTAAATGAATATTTGTTTTGCTACAGCTAATGATATTGATAGTTGGATGAATCTTGTTGATAAAGTTAAAGATTTATTTCCAGGCCTTGATTTAACAGAACATAGAGCTACTGTTTTAGAGTTTATTAGCAGGAATGAAGCAATTTGTGCTAAAGAAGATAATAAAATAGTAGGAGCTTTATTATTTTCTAAAGAAGTAAATATGCTTTGTTTCTTAGCTGTAGATCCTAATTTCAGAAGAAAGCATATTGCTGAAAATATGTTTTCTTTAGCTTTAAATGAATTTGATCCTTATCGTAATATCACAGTAACAACTTACCGTGAAGGTATTAGTGAAGGTATCGCAGCTAGATAATTTTATAAAAGTATTGGATTTATAGAGGGAAAATTAACAGAGGAGTTTAATACCCCTCTGCAAGAATTTGTTTATTTAAAAACTAAGGTTTGAAAGATAAAAGAGTACAAAGAATTGCATAATTACCATTAGTGGAACACCAATAGTAAAGTAGTTTTTATTAGTCTTGTGTCTAAGTGTATACATACCAACTAAAGCACCAATAGAACCACCAAAGAAAGCAAGACCTAATAGTGTAACTATTTTTACTCTATCCTTTCCTTTTTCAGCTGCCTTTTTATCCTTTAAGTAGAATAAGAAAGTAATAATGTTTATTAATGTTAAATAAAC
>NZ_JAXEGN010000083.1:0-20029 GCF_034103065.1 Bullifex sp.
AGTTTTACCTGTAACTGCATCTAATAGAAACTATACATTATCAGTTAGTGATGGTGCTACTGTTAGTGGTAACAAGACAATATTATTCCCACTTTCTGGTAAATACACTATTACTGCAACAAGTGATGATGATCCAACAAAGTATGTTTCTAAAGAAATAGTAATTGCTCTTAAAAATCCTACTGTAACATCAAAGAGTGTTGATGATGGCATTTTAGTTTCATGGGATGGAATTGAGGGAGCAACTAGTTATGTAGTCACAAGAACTGGTGATGGTAATAGTGTTGAAAAAACGGTTAACCAAACATCCTATACAGATACAGATGTCTATACAAGTGTAAACTATACTTATACTGTAGTTGCAAAGTGTGAGGACTCTACCTTTGATTCACTTCCATCTTTAGAAACCTCAACACTTATTATGGGACCATCAATTACAATTGAGCTTCCAAATGAATTAACAAGTGTAGAACTGCTTAGCGCACTTAAATCTGGTGCAGGTATTAATCCTCATATGACAAAAAATGATGCACTTTCATTAAAACTTACAAATGAAATTGAAGGTGTTACTGATTATGCTTGGTATTTAAATGGTAAGAAGCTTGTAAGTGGTGATTTCAATGCAGTTAAGGAGTATACAATTTTACCAACAAATAATTATTTAAATACCTTTGCAGTAGAAACTGCAAATACTTTAATGTTTGCAGTTGTTAAAGATGGATATACCTATAGTGCAACAATTAATTTTGGTTACATCGAAAATGACCCAGGTAATATTTATCTCAAAGCAGATAGTAGTACAGTTAAGTATGGTGAACCATTAACACTTGAAACAGAATTTGAAAACCTTGTTTCAATTGCACCTGAAGTTGAATGGACATCTTCTGATAGTTCTATTGCAACAGTAGAAAACGGTGTTGTTACAGCACTTACTGATGGTAGTGTTACCATTACTGCTACAATTAAAGCTACAGGTGCTTCTGATTCAGTTGAGTTAAAATCATTTATTCCTGTTAAAGAAATTACCTTTAACAATAGTCTTCCAACAAGCTATTTAATTAGAGGTAAAAATGGAGTAACAATTCTTAATTCATTATACGAGAGTGTAGATTTAAAGAATTTTGTTACTGTTACAGCTGTAAATGGTAAAGAATATTCTGTTGAAAATAATCTTCAATGGACAACTAGTGATTCATCTATTGCAACAGTTAATAATGGTGTTGTTACTCCAACTAAAGATAATGGTAAGGGTGGGGTAGTAACAATTACCTACTACACTGATACAAGGTTAAAGGAAGAGGGGGTAAGTGGTTCAATTGATATTGTTGTTAGAGATTATGGTATTATCTATAACTCAAAAGATATTACTGGAACTAAAACAACTTTCTCAGGAACTGCTTGGGCTTGGGAACAGAAGGACTACACTCTTAATCTTGGTGTAAATGGTAATTCTGTATCATCTTATAGTGAAGGTTCATTATGGTGGTGTTTTGATCATAATGAAAACAAGACTGTTGATGGTAGCGCTAAGAGTACAATTGATTTTTCTTCTAATACAAATGCTCAAACTGTAATGCAAGTAAGAGTAACAGCATATACACCATATATTTCACTCTTTATTAAAGACTTGAGTGGAAATAATATTTGTGAAGTATTCTTTGAGCGTGGTGCTTAATTAAAGAGTTTTGCAGGATTCTAAGTGAGTCCTGCATATTTTTTTTAACTTTACTTCTATTATTAATATGATAGAAGCAATATTACTTTCTCAACTTTTATTTTTTATATATACCCAGCAAAGAGCTTGGGTAATAATATTAATTTTAAGTGCTAATTATTTTTTTCGATATCGTAAGAGCTTTGTAAAAATAATAATTATATTTTCTATTACAATTATTTGTTTATTTAGAGTAGGGATGCTTCAAAATGAAGAGTTTGTTTCATTTTCGTTTATTGATGAAAAGTGTGTTGCCATCACGGGAATTGTTAAGGAAGATAGCAAACTTGCTTCATGGGGCCAAAAGAGATGTGTAATAAAACTTTTAGAAGCAAATTTAAAAAATGGTGATGTAGCAACTTGTAAAGGAAGAATAGGCGTAAATTATATAGGTCCTTCCTTATTCTATGGAGATGTTGTTTCATTTAGTGGAAAGCTTAAAAATTCTTCTTTTAATGCAAAAAACTATACCTTACTAAATCGGAGTAATTTAAATAGAACTAGATCAAAAATATTTGAAAAGTTTTCTTCAATTAGTAGCCGAGAGCTATCAACAATGCTACTACTTGGCTATACACCATCAAATGATAGCGAATTGACTACTCTTGCTAGAAATAGTGGAAATAGCCATATTTTAGCACTCTCTGGTATGCACTTAGCTTTATTTTCTTCGCTTATTACTTTTGTCTTAACGCCTATTTTTACAAAGAAATATGCAAAGATAATATCTTTATCTCTACTAACCTTATACATATTATTTATTGGCCCAAAGCCTTCATTGATAAGAGCCTACATATTAAGCTTAACTTTTATCCTATTTAAGTTTGATAAAAACATAGATGCTTTAGTTTTCTGTTTTGTTATTCAGTTACTTTTCTTTAAAGACAGTATTATGACTATTTCAACAATGCTTTCCTATATTTCACTTTGTGGAATTATGACGCTCCCAAAATTCTTACTTGATAGCATCGATAGTTTTATCGTGCTTCCAGAAGTTTTAATAATGCCATTTCTTGTTACTATAGGTGCTTTAATATTCACAATCCCTGTATCATATTATCTATTTGGTACTTATCAAGTAAGTTCAATTATTACTTCTCCTATTGCAGGAGTATTAATTTATATCTACATGGTTATAAGTATTGTTTCTTTATTTAATAGTAAAGCATTAATTATATTGGATAAGATTTACATAGTATTAGAATATGTTTTAAGAAAAGGCTCTGAAATAAAACTTCAAGAAAACCTAAATGTTTACTTCATTTTATTATTTTTTACCTTGTTAATAATTGCTTTAGGACGATTGAAAAGGAAGAATAAGTAAGTTATTCTTCCTTTTGTATGTGGAACCTTAACTATGATAGTGTAAAAGAAGTTGTTAGTGCTTTAGAGAGTGAAGGCCTTGCTATGAGTAAAAAGTTTGGTCAAAACTTTTTAATAGACCATAATGCAAGAGCAATGATAGCTGAAAAAATTGGTGCAAAAGCTGGAACTACTACTTGGGAAATTGGTCCAGGCATGGGCTCGATTACAGCTTTAGTTTTAAAAGAAAAAGCATCTGTAAAGGCATTTGAAATTGATAATGGATTTTGTAGATTATTAAAAGATAGAGCTTTTGGAGATGAAGAAAACTTTACACTTATCCAAGGTGATGCATTAAAGACAATAGCTAAAGAAAGTGAGGTTCCTGATATTATCTATGGAAACCTTCCATATAATGTAGGCTCTGTAATTATTGCAAGATTAATTGAAAGTAGTATTCTTCCTGAAAGAATGGTCTTTACTCTTCAAAAAGAAGTAGTAGAAAGAATTTGTGCTCATGAGAATTCTGATGATTACTCCTCATTTTCAACTCTTTGTCAATTAGATTACATCCCACAACTTGCCTTTGTAATAAGAAAGGGGTGTTTTTATCCTGAGCCTCAAGTTGAAAGTGCTGTGGTTGTAATGGAAAAGAGAAAAGAAAGCTTGGTTGAAGAAAATCTTAGAGCAACTTTTCTTGAGGTTAATAGATTAATCTTTTCACAAAGAAGAAAGACAATAAAAAATAACCTTAAGGCATTAAACCTTAAGGCTATTGATAGTGTTTTAAGCCAAGCTAATTTACTTGGTAGTGAAAGAGCTGAGACTCTATCTTTAAACAAAATAATTGATTTAGCTCGTGCAGTTAATAGTGATAAACTTTCTTCTTTGTAATTAAAAAGTATAGAGAAATAAAGAAAGATATAATTTCAGCAAATACGATTGAAAGCCATATTCCATCAATACCTAGTATTGGTGGAAGAACTAATACAAATATTAGCTGTAAGACAAAAGTTCTTAAAAAAGAAATTGCTGCTGATACCGGTCCATTATTAAGTGCTGTAAAAAATGAGGAAGAGAATATACTAATTCCTGCAAAAATAAAGGAAAAAGAGTATATGTAGAATCCTCTTACAGTCATCTTGTATAGTTCTTCATCATAACCAACAAATAATCTTGATAAAGGAGAAGCCATATAAAGGCTAAAAAAGAGCATTAATAAGGAAGTTATTATTATTAATGTTAGTAATTTATGTGTAATGCTCTTTAGTTCTTTATGGTTTTCAGAACCATAGTTATAAGAAATAACAGGACTAATTCCACCTGAAAATCCAATAAAAATAGCAACAAATACCATACTTACATACATTAGTACACTGTATGCTGCAACTCCATTTTCTCCTACATACCTTAAAAGCTGTGCATTAAATAGCATTCCAATAACTGCAGCTGATGTATTTGATAATAGTTCAGAAAATCCATTTGATGCACTTTTAAGAAGTGCTTTTTTATCAAAAGTTGTTTTGGTAAAGTAAAGTCTTCCTTTACGTTTAAATGTAAAATAAAGCAGTGGAATAGTTCCACCAATAGCTTGGCTAACTGCAGTTGCAGCGGCAGCTCCAGGAACACCTAAGTTTAAAATTGCACAAAATAAAGCATCTAAAATGATATTTGTTCCACAGCTTAAAACTGTCATTACAAGACCCAGTTTAGGCTTTTCTGCTGTGATAAAAAAAACTTGCGACTCCATTTGAACAACAAATAACACAACTGTAGAAAGTAGGATTCTTCCATAGGTAATGCTATTTTCAAGGAGTTCATCTCTTGCACCTAAGAAGTAAGCTATTTTATCAAGAAAGATAAAAGAAGGTATTGTTAGCACTAAACCAACAACAATTGAGGTTAAATAAATAAGTGTAAAAAGTCTTTTAGCTTTTTCATCATCACCTTCACCCATTGTCTTGGCAACTAATGCACTACCACCAGTTCCAAGCATAAAACCAATGGAACCTATTATCATAATGACAGGATAAATCATGTTAACAGCAGCTAAGGCTGTTTTACCAATGAAGTTAGAGACAAAATATCCATCTATTACCAAGTAAACAGATGTAAAAAGCATCATACAAATGGAGGGAAGGGTAAATCTAAATAGCCTTGGATATGAAAAATGGTCACTTAGTTTTATTTGCATAACTTTAAAAATCCCTCCATCATAAGGCGGTTATATTCCCTTGTATCTTCTATGTATCTGTTACTTTTTTCATCTCCCCAAGAAAGGAAGATATTATTCTCAAGTTCAATTATTTTAATAACAGTTGCTTCACAAAGTTTTATTCCTTTTTCTGTTAAAAAAATTTTTTTCTTCCTTTTTCCGTCTAAAACCAAATTAATAACATTTTCTTCTTCAAGTTTTCTTAATGCAGAATTAACAGTTTGCTTAGCAAGTCCTGCATGATTAACAATTAATGAGAGTGCAGATCCATCACCTTCAACACAAAGAGTGTAAAGAATTGAGAATGCACTATCGGAAAGTTTAAATTTTAGTGCCATCTCATGGTAGATGTGATCAAGTTCTGAAATTAAATGATTTATTCTAAGTAGTTGTGGATGTGAATAACGCATTAGTTAATTAAGTATGATTTCGTACTTAATGTCAAGTGCTTCAGAAAAATACAAAATATGGTAAGGTACGTGCTATTGCGAATATAATAAATTTGCATGATAATAAGTATTGTCAATTCATTGGAGGATTATCATGGCAAATCAATTTATTGTTGAAACAAGTGCAAGACATGCACATGTCACACAGGAGACACTGGAATTACTCTTCGGCGAAGGTTATCAGCTTACAGTTAAGAAGGAACTCTCTCAGCCAGGTCAGTTCGCTTCTAACGAAAGAATTACAGTAGTAGGACCAAAGAAGGAACTTGCTAACGTTTCTATTCTTGGACCATGTAGAAAGCTTAATCAGGTTGAACTTTCTGCTACAGATGCTCGTTCAATTGGTATCGATGCTCCAATTAGAGAGAGTGGTGATGTAGCTGGTTCTGGTGCTTGTAAGCTTATTGGACCAAAGGGTGAGGTAGAGCTTAAGGAAGGTGTTATCGTTGCAAAGCGCCACATCCACATGACAGAAAAGGATGCAGCTGACTTTGGTGTTACAAATGGTGAAATTGTAAACGTTCTTATCGAGAATGGTAATGGCAGAAAGACAATCTATGGCGACACTGTTATTCGTGTTTCAAATAGCTATGCTCTTGCTATGCATGTTGATACAGATGAATCAAATGCAGCTGCTTGTGCAAGAAACCAGATGGGAACAATCGTAAAATAATAAGTTTTTCTTACTTACAAATAATCACTACTAATGTATTAATTCTACTTAGTAGTGATTTTTTTATATAAGATAGTTCCAATTGTTTTTTTTACTATTTTACCTAAAAAAGCAATTCCATACATCAAAAACTAATAATTGCCAAGATGGATAATTTCAGAATCATAATATTCTTTAGGGTATTTTTTATTCATAAAAAATAGAAGAAAAGGAAAGCGCAGTATAAATAATATGACTTATATAATTATTGCTACTTCTATTATATTCCTTCTTTTGTTCATTTTTTATTGAGTTTTATTCACAAAGTGTTATTCTGATTATACAGATTTTTTTTTCTGTAATATTCACAGGAGGCTCTAGCATAGGCTAGGTAAAATTATGAAGAAAATTTTAGTTTTCGCTCTTGTTGCTCTTTGTGCTTTTTCTCTTTTTGCAAATGGTGCAAAGGAAGCATCTGGCTCAGATCAGATTAAAGCAGTTCTTTTAACAGACCAGACAGGTATTGATGATAAGTCATTCAATGCTGCTGCTTGGCGTGGTATTTTATCATTCTATGGTGATAATGGTGCAGGTAGAGGTACTCTTTATGAAAACATCACAGCTCAGAGTACAGATGAATACATTCCAAACCTCAAAAATGCTGCTGAAGGTGATTGGGATTTAATCATCACAACAGGATTTACTTGGGGCGATGCATTAAATGAAGTTGCTGCAATGTATCCTGACCAGAACTTTATCATTGTTGATGTTGACTACCTCACAGATAGAGATAACCTCATTCAGTACATCTACGAAGAAGAGCAGGGCTCTTACTTAGTAGGTATTGCTGCTGCAATGCAGGCTAAGAAGGATGGAATCGAAAATCCTAAGTTTGGATTTATCGGTGGTGTTCCAGGTGCTACAATCACAAAGTTCGAGATTGGTTACTTCGAAGGTATTAAATCAATTTATCCTAATGCAGAGTTCGTAGACTACTATGCTAACGACTGGGGTAAGCCAGAACTTGCTAAGGCTATGGCTAAGAACTGGTATGATAGTGGTGTATACTGTATCTTCTCAGCTGCTGGTGGTACAGGCGGTGGTACAATTGCACAGGCTAAAGAGTACAGAATGGCTGGTAAGAACGTATGGGCTATCGGTGTAGACTCTGATCAGTATGAAGATGGTTTATATGGTACAAATGGTGAATCAGCTGTATTAACATCAATGATTAAGAAAGTTGAAAACTCAACATTTGATGCTCTTACAAAGACTAAAGAAGGTACATGGAAGGGTGGCGTTGTAACTCAGAACCTCGCTAATGACGGTGTTGGTTTCTCAAAGGCTAACCCAGCTCTCTGCCAGGAAGCTGTTGAAGCAGCAGATAAGGCTGTTAAGGGTATCTTAGATGGTTCAATCAAAATTGATAAGACTTATAAAGATGCACTTGCTAAGGGCTTAGTACCAGCTGGTCTTTCTGCAATTGATGACTAAATAATATTCGGGCACAGCTTTGTGCCCGTATACTACTTTGTTCATAACATGAATAAAGTAGCATACCATAAAGGAATTATTATGAGTGAATATGCTATCGAGATGCTTGGGATTACCAAGACATTCCCTGGAATAATTGCAAATGATAATGTTGATTTAAGAATTAAAACCAATGAAGTTCATGCAATCTTAGGGGAAAATGGAGCAGGTAAGAGTACGCTGATGAGCGTACTCTTTGGTGCATATGCACCTGACAGTGGTGAAATAAAGATTAATGGTAAAAAAGTTGAGATTAAGAATCCTAACGTTGCAACAGAGCTTGGCATCGGAATGGTTCACCAACACTTTAAATTAGTCCATAACTACACTGTTACAGAGAATATTGTACTTGGAAGAGAACCAAGAAATAAATTTGGAATTATCTCTCTTGCAAAAGCAGAAAAGAAGGTTGAAGAGCTTTCAAAACGCTATGGACTTCAAGTTGATCCAAAAGCCAAGATCGATGATATCTCAGTTGGACAACAACAGAGAGTAGAGATATTAAAAACTCTTTATTCTGATTCAAATATCATTATTCTTGATGAACCAACAGCTGTATTAACTCCTCAAGAAATTGATGAGCTTATGGATATTATTCGTAAGCTAAAGAGTGAAGGTAAAACTATTGTTTTAATTACTCATAAGCTAAAGGAAATAAAAGCAGTAGCAGATAGATGTTCTGTACTCCGTCGTGGTAAATTCATCGGCTGTATTGATATTACTCCAAATACAAGCGAACAAGAGCTAGCTACAATGATGGTAGGACGCTCGGTAAAATTTGATATCGAAAAAGCTCCATGTAAGCCTGGTGAGAAGGTTTTAGAGATTAAGAACCTTTCTGTTAAGGATTCAATTGGCACTATGAAGGTTAAAGACCTTTCTCTTGATGTAAGAAGAGGTGAAATAGTTGGTATTGCTGGTGTCGATGGTAATGGGCAATCAGAGCTATTATATGCCCTTTCTGGTCTTTCTCCTGTACAAAGTGGTGAAATTATTCTTTCTGGAAAAGTTATTAACAAAGACACTATCAGAGAAAGAATTGGAGAAGGTATGGGCCATATCCCTGAAGATAGACAAAAGCATGGTCTAGTTGCGGGCTTAACTGTTGGGGAAAATATGGTCTTAAAGGATTTCTTCTCTGATAAATACACAGGTAAGTTTGGTATCTTAAACTATAAAGCAATCGATGAAAACGCAACAAAGCTAATTGAAGAATTTGATATCAGAACAGCTCAAGGAGCACAAACCGATGCAGGTTCTCTTTCTGGAGGTAACCAGCAGAAGGTAATTGTTGCTCGTGAAATCTCCCTTTCTCCAGATGTATTACTTGTTGCACAGCCAACTCGTGGTTTAGATGTTGGTGCAATTGAATACATTAGAAAGCGTATTGTAGAAGAGCGTGATAAAGGTAGAGGTATTTTATTAATTTCATTTGAGCTTGATGAAGTAATGAACCTTTGTGATAGAATTGCAACAATTTCAAAGGGGTCAATCGTTGGTGTTTTCAACGCTGGTGAAGTAACAAGTCAAGAAATCGGTCTTATGATGACAGGTATTAAAGCAAAGGAGGAGAGTAAATGAAGACTAAAGAGAAAAAGAGCTTCATAGATTGGTTTTTATCAAGCCAAGGTGCAACCTCTGTTGCTGTTGTTATTTTAGGCTTTTTAATTGGTACTATACTAGTTGTATTAGTTGGAAGAAATCCAGCTGGATTATTTAAAGCAATTGGACAATCAATTATTGGTAAGGCTGGTAAAAATGGTGCTTGGAACTTTAGAAATGTAGGTGAAACACTTGCTTATTCAATCCCATACATCCTTTGTGGTCTTTCAATGGGCTTTGCGGCTAGAGTAGGTTTATTTAATATTGGAGCTGAAGGTCAGTACATTGTTGGAATGCTAGCAGCACAAGCTGTTGCTGTATGTCTTCCATCATTTCCATTTCAATGGCTATTATGCTTAATAGTAGCAATAATTGCAGGTGCAATTTGGGGTGGCATTGTAGGATTTTTAAAGGCAAAGTACAAGGTAAGTGAGGTTGTAGCAACAATTATGTTAAACTACATCGCTCTTTATCTATTTAGAATTATTGCCTTTAAGATGCCTGCAGGTCTTACAAATAGAACATATCAAACAGCGCCAATTCAAAGTACAGCATTTTTATCAAAATTCTTAATTAAAAATTCAAACCTTAATATTGGATTTTTCTTTATGATTGCTGCTTGCTTAATTTATTGGTTTATCATGGAAAAGACCAAGATGGGATTTGCATTTAGAGCTACAGGCTTTAATAAAGATGCTGCAAGATGTTCTGGTATAAATGCAGATAGAGCTATTTCCTCATCAATGGCAATTGCAGGTTCCTTTGCCGGTCTTGCAGGTGCATGTGTACTTCTCGGAGGAGCATACACAACAGGTAGAATTATCCAGGGAATGGATAACTACGGCTTCATGGGTATTGCAGTTGCACTGGTAGGAAATTCAAGAGCACTTGGTATATTCCTCGCAGGATTGCTATTTGGTGTTCTTAAGCAATCACAATCAATAATGCAGGGAATGAATATTCCTAAGGAAATAACATTTATTATTCAAGGCTTAATTGTTATTTTCATTGCTTTAAGAAGTGGCCTTGATTTAATTAAAGCATATCGCTCTCGCGTTCTTGTAAGAAAGGAGGCAGGAAAAGCATGATTATTTTTCAATCATTACCAACAATCATGATGATTGTTGCACCAATATTAATTACTGCTATTGGCGGTATGATTTGTGAAAGAAGTGGTGTTGTAAATATTGCTCTTGAAGGTTTAATGAGTATTGGAGCATGTACTGCTGCAAGCGTACACTACTTAATGGAAGCTGCTGGATGTGGTAGGTATTCACTTGCTGTAGCATTAATTTCCGGTATGGTTGTTTCTGGACTTTTTTCACTAGTACATGGCTTTGCTGCTATTGACTTAAAGGCTGAGCAAACAATTTCTGGTACTGGTATTAACTTACTTGCAGATGGTATCACAGTATTTGCATGCCAAATTCTCTTTTCAGCAGACCGCTCAAAAGAGTTTAGAGTAGGTATGTTAACAGACCGTTTAGGTTTCTATCCAACTTTCTACATCGCAATTGCAGTTGTAGCTTTCAGCTGGTTTATGCTCTATAAAACGCCATTTGGTATGCATCTTAGAGCTTGTGGAGAACACCCAGCTGCTGCTGATAGTGCAGGTATTAATGTTAGAAAAATTAGATATACAGGTGTATTAATTTCAGGTCTTCTTGGTGGTCTTGCTGGTGGTTGTGTTGTATTAACACAGACAATTCAGTTTACATCTAACTTAATCAATGGACGTGGATTTATCGCACTTGCTGCAGTTGCATTTGGCCGTTGGACACCATGGGGTGTTACTGGAGCTGCACTTCTATTTGGTGGAGCACAGGCTCTTGCTGTACTATCAACAAATTTCAGCGCTCTAAAAGCACTTCCTTCTGAGGTATTCAACATTCTTCCATACCTTGTCACATTACTTGCATTAGTTATCTTCTCAGGAAGAGATTATGCACCTCAGTCTTGTGGTAAGCCATACAATAAGAGTTCATCATGACACCACATAATAGAGCAAAAATTGGAGAAATAGCAAAAAATGTACTCCTCCCGGGAGACCCTAATAGAGCAAAGTTTGTTGCAGAGAATTTCTTTGAAGAATCAAGGCTTGTAACTGATGTTCGTGGTATTTTAGGTTACACTGGCCTTTATAAAGGTTTAGAGGTTAGTGTAATGGCTTCCGGAATGGGAGGCCCTTCTGCTGGAATATATTCTTATGAGTTGTTTAACCATTATGGAGTTGAAAACATTGTAAGAATTGGTACTTCAGGAGGCTTACAAAAGAGCTTAAGTGTGGGAGAATTGGTACTAGCAATGAGTGCAAGTACTGATTCAGCATGGGCTCATCAATATAACCTTTCAGGAACCTTTTCACCTTGTCCTGATATTACACTATTTTGTAGTGCACTTAAAAAGGCTGAAGAATTAGATTTAAAACATACTGCTGGTATGGTTTTTTCTTCTGATTGCTTTTCCTCCTACAACGCACTTGGAGAAGGGGAATGGAAGAAGTGGGCTAACATGGGTGCCTTAGTTCAAGATATGGAAACCTATGCCTTATATTCAACGGCAATGTATTTAAAAAAGAAGGCATTATCTATTCTTACAATGACAGATAACTGTGTTACTGGGGAATCATTCAAGGATGAAGAGAGAATGGAAGGAAACAGAAATATGATTACTCTTGCTTTAGAAACATTAGTAGAGGTTTGTAAATGAGTGATGTAAATTCTTTACTTCTTCATCGTTTTGCCTGCAAAAAATATAAAAGTGATATGCCTTCTAAAGAGGTAATTGATCAAATATTAGAAGCAGGCAGACTATCTCCGACTTCATTTGGTTTGGAGCCTTGGACATTTCATGTATGTAAGAGTCATGATTTACTCTCATCTTGCTTCTATCAAGAGAGTATGAAGACTGCTCCTATTACAGTGGTAATTACAACTAAAAGAGGAAAATACTTTGCTCCTAACAGTGAGTTTATCAAAAAAAGAGCAGAAAGATTTCCTTCTACTTTAGAAGAATTTATTGATGACTATAAAGGTTATTATGAATTTTTAAGAGATAGTAAGACCCTTGATTCTTGGTCTAGAAGTCAAAGCTACATTGCTGCATCTGCAATGATGATTAAGGCTACTGAGCTTAATATTCAAAGCTGTGCTATTGAAGGCTACGATAATGATAAGGTAATTGATGCTTTAGGTTTAGATAAGGAAGATGAAGAAGTAGGAATAGTTATCGCATTTGGCTATCCAGACGAAGATGAAAGAGAAAAAATTAGGATTACTTCTAATGAAGCTTTTGTTTATCACTTTTAAGTAATATGGAAAAAATAATTTTTGACGTTGATACAGGTCATGATGATGCTATTGCAATTGCTATGGCAGCAGGTTTAAAAGATGAGATTGAAGTACTAGGTTTAATAGCTACTAATGGTAATGTCTCACTTGATAGAACTCTTGAAAACACTCTTAATGTTGCAGAAGCTGTAGGCTTAGAATGCCCAGTTTTTTATGGCTCTGATAAGCCCCTTTTGAGAGATAGGGTAGCTGCTGGAGACTTTCATGGAAAGAGTGGTCTTGATGGTGTTACCTTTGGTCCAAGGAAAAAACAAGAGTGTAAAGGCAATGGAATATTATGGGCAATTAATAGTGTACTTAATAATCCTGGAGAGATTACATTTGTATCCGTTGGACCTTATACAGATCTTGCAATATGCATCAAAGCACATCCTGATTTCGCAAAAAGCTTAAAAAGAATCGTTGTTATGGGTGGCTCTATGGGGCGTGGTAATGCTACCGATAGTGCTGAGTTTAATATTTGGGGTGATCCTGAGGCTGCTGAAATAGTATTTAATTCAGGAGTTGAAGTAGTTGCTATGCCACTTGATGTAACACTTAAAGTTGTTCTAGATGAAAAAATCTTAGAACAAATAAGATGTGAAAAGGAAAGTGAATATAAAAACCTTCTTTTATCACAACTTAAATTTTACATTAAAGCAAACTTAGAGAATAATAACTCTATGCCTCATATGCATGATCCATGTACAATTGCTTATTTAGCTAAGCCATCAATTTTTAAATTTGAAAGGCGAAATGTTCATGTAGAGACAAAAAGTCAATTAACCTATGGTAGAACTGTTACTAGCGAAATCGATGATAATGCTAAAGTTTTACTCGGTGTTGATGTTGATTTAAATGAATTTTGGAACGTTTTCTTTAAATCCTTTAGAAACTTAAAATAATTACATTTTGGCATTAGACCCTTTAGTTGTTTAATGCCAAATTACTACCATTAAAACTATTAAGTTTATTATTTAATGATAAAAAATAAAGAATTGTATACAATTTTTTAGCTACAATAACTTATATAATTGTAAAAACTAAAGAATAAATATAAGCTTAACTCTATGCAGATTGGTGTTTATGGACTTGGTAGATTTGGCTCTTTCTGGGCATCTATGTTAGCTCGTCATCCATTTAGTAGTGATGCTAAAGTAGTTGCATACTCAAGAAGTAGTCATAAAATACCTTTTGGTGTTGAAAAAGTTAGTGAAGATGAAGTTTTATCTTCTGATATTTTATATTTTTGCGTTGCAATTTCTTCCTTAGAGGAAGTATTAAAACGTGTTTCTAAAAGAATAAAGAAAGGAGCAATTATATTAGATACTTGCTCTGTAAAAACATATCCTGCAGCATGGTTGCAGGAGAATCTAAATAAAGATGAATATTGCTTAATTGCAACGCACCCAATGTTTGGCCCTGATAGCGCAAAGAATGGAATTAAAGGTCTTCCAATTGTTTTATGTCCAATTAGTGAAGATACGCGATATCAAGAGATTAAAGCTTATTTTGCAAAAATTGGTTTAGATGTGCTTGAAATGACTCCTCGTCACCATGATAAGGAAGCTGCTTACTCACAAGGTGTTACTCACTTCGTTGGACGTACACTAAGTGAGCTTGGAATGTGCCCAACTCCAATTGCAACTCAGGGCTATAAGTCTTTAATGACAATTGTTGAACAAACTTGTAATGACCCTATTACGCTCTTTTATGATTTGCAGCGTTATAATCCATATGCTAAAGAAATGAGATTATCCCTTCAAGTTGCAATTGAAAAGGTATTAAATACATTAGCTGAGCAGGAGGAAGGCCTTTGAAAGTTTGTGTATATACTCTTGGTTGTAGGCTTAATCAATGTGAGAGTGAAGCAATTTGTGATAGCTTCTTAAAAGAAGGATTTGAAATTGTAAAAGAAGATGAAGAGGCTTCATTATACATTGTTAACACCTGTACTGTAACAAGTAAAGCTGAGCAGAAAGCAAGAAGGATGATTAGAATTTTTGCAAAAAAAGGGGAGGCTGTAGTTGTTACTGGGTGCTATGCTCAGATGAATGAAAAGGAAATTAAGGCTTTAGGCGATAACATTATTTGTGTGCCATTAGTTAAGAAGGCTTCTCTTCTTCAGATGGCAAAGCACATTAAGGCATCTTTAATTTCAAATATGAGTGTGCTTGAAAGTGTTACTTCTTTTTCTGATATCGATACTTCAGTATTTAGCTATAACGCACAATCATTTTCTTATCACTCAAGGGCGTATTTAAAGATTCAGGAAGGTTGTGATAACGAGTGCGCATATTGTCGTGTACATGTTGCAAGAGGAAAGAGCCAATTTTTAGAGCCTGATGAAGTGATTAAGAGAGCATTGGAGCTTGAGAAATCAGGGTTTAGAGAGATTGTATTAACTGGTGTTAATTTAACTATGTATGACCACGATGGCGATGGTCTTGGTGGTGTTATTTTAAAGCTTTTACCAAAACTTAGTGTTGATACAAGATTAAGGCTTTCTTCAATGGAGCCTGACCATATTGATGATAAATTAATTGAAGCTTGTTCCAATTTTAGAATGCATCCTCACTTCCATATCCCACTGCAAAGTGCAAGTGATAAGGTGCTAAAAAGAGTAAATAGAAAGTACAATGCGTCACACTTAGAGTGGGTTATTAAAGCTTTAAGAGAAGTTAAGGATGATCCATTTATTGCATGTGATGTTATTGCAGGTCTTCCAAGTGAAAGTGTGGAAGATTTTGAAATAACAAGGAGCTTTTTAGAAGAGAAGAAGTTTGCGGCATTGCATGTATTCCCATACTCTCCTCGTCCTGATACAGCACTTTTTGATGCAAAGGATAGAGTTGAAGAAAGAGTACGTGATGAAAGAGCTGCTATTTTAAGAGACCTTTCTGTGAAGCTAAGTGATGATTACATTAATCGTCAAATTGGGAAAAACTTAGAGGTTTTACTTGAGAGTAGAAAGAATGGCGCCTTCTATGGTACCACAGGAAACTATTTGAAGGTAAAAATTGATAATGTTCCTCTTTCAGCTCAGAGGGGACAGTTAGTAAAAGGACACCTTGCTAAGAAAGGATTATTTGTTGTAGATGAAAGCTGACTTTGATTCACCTAATGTCAGGAAAACTATTATTAAGCTTGCGCTTCCTATGATCGCAGCTCAATTTGTGAACCTACTATATTCTATAGTTGATAGAATCTTTATAGGTCACATCCCTGGAATAGGTCCAATTGCTTTAACAAGTGTTGGACTATGCTTTCCTATTATTCAAATAGTTGCTGCTTTTACAAACCTTTATGGTTTTAATGGAGGAAGTCCTCTTTCTAGTATTGAAAGAGGAAAAGGAAACTTAAAGGAAGCTGGGTTAATAATGGGTAATAGCTTTGCGCTATTAGTAATTACAGGTGTAGTATTAACGCTTTTAACTGAAATCTTTGCATCTCCATTACTATTTATCTTTGGTGCAAGTGATAAAACAATAAACTATGCACTTTCATACCTTAGACTTTATGCTATTGGATTTACATTTTCATTAATTGCAACCGGAATGAATGCCTTCATCAACAGCCAAGGCTTTTCAAATGTTGGAATGAAAACAGTATTAATAGGTGCGCTATTAAACTTTATTTTAGATCCTATTTTTATCTTTATCTTTGGTTGGGGCGTAAGAGGAGCTGCCTTAGCAACTTGTATTTCTCAACTTGTTTCTGCACTTTGGGTATTAAAGTTCTTAACTAGCAGTGAGCCGATATTAAAACTTAAAAAGAGTGATATGGTACTTGAGAAAAAGAGGGTAAAAAGTATTGTTACACTTGGAACAAGTGGCTTTATTATGGGTGCAACAAACTCTGCTGTACAAATTGTTTGTAATAGAATGGCTTTAATGTATGGTGGAGACATCTTAGTTGGTGCTTTTACAATTATTAATTCTGTTAGAGAGATATTCTCAACTCCTGTAAACGGATTAACAAGTGCAACAAGTCCAGTAATGAGTTATAACTACGGTGCTAAGCGCTATGATAGAGTAATGAAGGCTAGTAACTTTGCAATTATGGTTTCTGCTACATTTTCTACCATCTTTGCACTTTCTATTGAGTTATTTCCTAATATCTATATTTCATTGTTCTCAAGTGACCCTACGATGCTAGATGTTACAGCTAGAGCTATGAGAATATATTTTTCACTCTTTGTATTTATGAGTTTTCAACAAGTTGGACAAAGTACCTTTGTTGCACTTGGAAAAGCAAAACACGCAATATTCTTTTCACTATTTAGAAAGATAATTATCGTAGTTCCACTTACAATACTTCTTCCACTATTTATGGGAAGTGATGGTGTAGTTGCCGCAGAACCAATTAGTAACCTCATTGGAGGTATGGCAAGCTACCTCACAATGAGATTAGTAACTAGTAAGGAATTTAAGAAGTCTTCTTCTTAAGACGTTCTGTAATAATAATTTCAGGGTCTGGGATCATAACACGGGAGTTTGCTGGAATAGAGGTTTTAATCCAACAAGATGAACCTATTGTTGTGTTATCACCAATTGTAATATCTCCTAGAACTGTCGCATTAGCATATATGGTAACGTTGTTTCCAATGGTTGGGTGTCGCTTTGCACCTTTTAAAAGCATTCCGCAACCATCCTTTGGAAATGAAAGAGCACCAAGAGTTACACCTTGATAAATTTTAACATTGTTACCAATTACAGTAGTTTCACCAATTACAACACCTGTTCCATGGTCGATGAAAAAGCTATCCCCAATTGTTGCTCCTGGGTGGATATCAATACCTGTTTCTCTATGCATTAACTCATTCATCATTCTTGGAACAAGCGGAACCTTTTCTTCAAATAATAGGTGTGCAACTCTATGAACTGCTAATACCTTTAAAGCAGGGTAACATAGGATTATTTCATGTTGGCTTCGGGCAGCAGGGTCACCTTTGTAACCTGCTTCAGAATCTTTTTTTATTTTGGTTCTTATTTCAGGAAGTTTTCTTAAAACTTTATCTATTATTTCTTCAACTTTTGTCTTTGCATCATCCTCACTCATTCCTTCATAAATAAAAGCAAGTCTTGCTTGATCTGTGAGGATAGAAACAAAATTATTCATTTCACTTTTTACTGCACATTCAAGTGATAAACAGCAATTGTTTTTACCTCTTCCAGGAAATAACAGCTCCATTAAGGATGATATTAATTTTGAAACATCTTCCATCCTAGGAAGTGCTGTTAAGCCCTGGAAGTGGTGTGACCTCTTTACTCTATCAAATGAAGCTAAATAGTCGTTTACATAATTGTCGATATTCATGAACCGAAATTTAACACCAAAATGAAAGAATAAAAAGATATTATTCTTCGTTTTCTTCTAGTAGTTTTACAACCTGTCCTCTAAGTTTGTATGAAACAGTTGCACTTACGATCATTTTTAAAACATCGCCAACAATAAATGGTACTAAGCCAGCACTTAAAGTTTTAGCTATTGTTAGGTGTCTTGAATAACCAAGCCAAAATAAACCTGGAATGTAAATTGCTACATTTGCTAAAAAAGAGGCAAGTAAAAAATACCAAAATGGATATTTCTTATCTTTTTTTAGCATTATTCCTGCGACAATTACTGCTGGAAGAAGACCAATTAAATATCCTCCTGTTGGTCCTGTTACTGCTGCAATACCACCACCTGAGGTGAAAATAGGAAGACCAATAATACCTAAAAATAGGTAAACTAAGATTGAGGAAACACTAACTGAAAGTGGAAGTAGTAATCCTGAAATAAGGGTAAATAACGTTTGTAGTGTTATTGGTACTGGTGGAATTGGAATTTTGATAAATGCACCAACTGCTGTTAGTGCGGCAAATAGTGCGATTGTTACAGTTTTTAAAATCTTTGTTCTGTTCATTGTAAACCTCTCTAAACTGAAAACTAGTTTACAAATCTGATAATATTTTGTCTATCCCCATTTTTGTAAATAGTCTATTATTTAGTTATGTCAACAAAAGAAGAAGTATTAGCAATTTTAAATCGTAATAAAGAAGATTATATTTCAGGCGAAGATATGGCTCAAATTCTAAATGTAAGTAGAGCTTCCATTTGGAAGGCTGTGAAAGCCCTTGAGGATGATGGTTATATTATTGAGGGAATAACTAAGAAAGGATATAGATTAGTTTCTACTGATATACTAAACCAAGAGGTATTAGAAAAATTAATTGATATCCCTGTCTATTACTACAGTGAAATTGATTCAACAAATACAGAGGCAAAGAGGTTAATTAACAAAGGCATTAAAGCTCCATTTGTAGTAATTAGTGAGCTTCAAACTGGTGGTAGAGGTAGAAGGGGTAGAGCCTTCATCTCTGATAAAGGAGGAACTTATTACTCTTTGGTTGTTAATAACGATAATACCTTCGATACAGAAAGTGTTACTACAAGAGCTTCTTTAGGAACAGCTGACGCAATTGATTCACTTGGCTTTAATACTCAAATTAAGTGGGTTAATGATGTTTACATAAATGGTAAAAAGTGTGTTGGTATCTTAACAGAGGGTGTTCTATCAATGGAGGAAAATAGGATCAGTGAAATAATTATTGGTATTGGAGTAAATTTTGGGACTAAAAATTTCCCTGATGAGTTAAAAGATATTTGTACATCTCTTTTTCCTGATGGAATTACTCCTATTTCAAGAGCAGAATTTTTAGCAAGGCAAATAAAGTGTGTAATAAATACCCTTCATGAGAATGATTACATTAAGCGTTATAGAGCAAAATGCTTTGTTATTGGACTGGATTTAAATGTCATTAGAGTCGATAAAACAAAAAGAGCTAAATGCTTAGATGTTGATGACAATGCTCACTTAGTTGTTCAATATGAGGATGGCCAAATTGAACACCTCTCAAGTGGGGAAGTTACAATTCGCCCCCGTTGAGAAAAATCTCTTGATTATATATATTTACACTTGGAGTTACTATGTTACAGAAAATAAAGAATCAATGGAAAGAATTGGTTGAAAATGAAGTAAAAGCATTTGCTCAAGAGAAGGGCAGTGATATAAATGTTGATATTCAAGTACTCACTCCTCCAAAGCCAGAGATGGGTGATGTTGCTTTTCCTATGTTTGCTTTCTCAAAGGCATTAAAGTGTGCACCAGCATTAATTGCAGCTGAAATTAAAAATCGTCTTGAAAAAAGAGATAATCTTCCTTCTGGGGAGCTTTTAGTAGCAGGACCA
>NZ_JAXEGN010000084.1:0-7983 GCF_034103065.1 Bullifex sp.
GGCTTCTATTACACCACCATTTTCAACAACATATGAAGAAACTACATTCTTTTTCTCAATTTCAGCTTCTAAAGATTTATAAATTGTTTTAAATGAAGATAAATCAAATAAACCATTTTTATCTAAAGAAGGAAGATATAAACCAAGCTTATTTCCTTTACTCTTCATATCTGGAGATATAATGTTTCTAGCATCGCAACTTGAGCATGCAAAGCTTACTAATGTATTAGGAACATCAATATCATTGAAGGAACCTGACATAGAGTCCTTACCTCCAATTGCTCCTTTTTCAAAGAATGATGAAACCTTCATTGCACCGAGTAAGGCTTCAACAACACTTCCCCAGCGTTTTGGATCTTTATGAAGACGCTTAAAGTACTCTTGGAAAGAAAAATGGATGTTATCAAGCTTACCACCATAGGCAATTGTCTTTGAGATAGAACTTAATACAGATGCCATTGCTCCTTTATAGTCTGAATCTTCAAGTGTATAAGGGTCAAAACCAAAGGCTAGGATTGAACAGGTATTGGTTTTACCATTTAATACAGGGAACTTCTGTACTGAGATTTGAACAGGTGTTAACTGGTATTTACCTGAGTATGGCATTAATACCGTTGTTGAACCAATTGATGCATCAAACATCTCAGAAATACCCTTTTGGCAAGCACAGTTAAGGGAACTTAGCATTGAAAGGATATTTTCTTTAGTTACCTCTTTATGATCATAATAACCATTACTACCCTTATCTGTTATTTCAACTTCTACACTTTGTCTAACGCCCGAGGTATTAATAAAGTCACGTGATAAATCAACAACCTTCTTTCCATGATAAGTCATTACTAGACGGTTATCATCACTTACTTTTGCAACAATATAAGCTTTTAGATTTTCTTTTTTTGCAAGAGAAATAAATATATCAGCATCTTTTGCATCAAGACCAACGGCCATACGCTCTTGTGATTCCGAGATTGCAATTTCAGTAGGATTAAGACCCGCATATTTAAGCTGTACTGCATCAAGATCGATAATTAGACCATCTGCAAGTTCTCCAATAGCAACCGAAACACCACCTGCACCAAAGTCATTACACTTCTTTATAAGTCGTGTTACTTCACCATTTCTAAATAAACGTTGGATTTTTCTCTCTTCAGGAGCATTACCCTTTTGAACTTCAGCAGCACATGTTGTAAGTGATGAATCATTGTGCTCCTTACTTGATCCTGTCGCACCACCAATTCCATCTCTTCCGGTATCGCCACCTAATAAGATAATAACGTCCCCTGGTAAAAGAGTCTCTCTCCTTACATCCTCAGCCTTAACAGCACCTACAACAGCACCAAGCTCTAGGTGCTTAGCAACATAGTTAGGATGATAGATCTCTCGAGCAAAAGTGGTTGGAAGACCAATTTGGTTACCATAGGAAGAGTTACCACGAGTAGCAGTTTTTGATAATACTCTCTGAGGTAGCTTAGCTGGAATTGTATCAGCTACGCTTTCAAGGATATTTCCAGAACCTGCAATTCTTGTAGCTTGATAAACATAGCTTCTTCCTGAAAGAGGATCTCTAATTGCACCTCCAATACAGGTGGAAGCACCACCAAATGGCTCAATTTCTGTTGGATGGTTATGAGTTTCATTTTTAAACTGCATCAACCATTTTTCTTTTCTTTCGTCAACATCAACATCCACAAAAACAGAACAAGCATTAATCTCTTCAGATCTTTCAACATCCTCATACTTACCAATGTTATTTAAATATCTTGCATTAATTGTAGCCATATCCATCAAGGTTTGTGGCTTTTGACTACGACCACACACTTCACGCATTCTTAGATAATCATTGTAAGTATTTTTAATATCTTCATTATAACGAGAATGGTTAATATTAATTTTCTCTAAACGAGTTTCAAATGTTGTATGACGACAATGATCAGACCAGTAAGTATCTAAAACTCTTAACTCAGTTTCGCTTGGGTCTCTATTTTCATCATTTTTAAAGTATTCTTGAACAAACTTTAAATCCTCAAAGGACATTGCAAGACCATGACTCTTTACGAAGCTTTTTAATTCATCATCATTTAACTCTCTAAAACCACTTAAATCTTCAACAGGTGTTACATTGACATTAGAATCAAGGGAAAGAACACTTAAATCTTTCTCTCTAGCTTCAATTGGGTTAATTAAATATGCTTTGATTTTCTTTATTTCATCACTAGTGAAGCTACCTTCAATTAAAAATACCTTACCTGAAGTAATAGTACATTTTGTCTCAGGGTTTAATAGGCCTACACACTGTCTAGCTGAGTCAGCTCTTTGATCATATTGACCTGGTAGATATTCTTTCGCAATTGTTAATCCTGATACAGTTGGAAGAGAATCTAAAATTACATCTACCATTGGTTCTGAAAAGATTGTATTTAAGGCTTTACTTAATACTGCCTCATTAATATTAAAGACATCATAGGTATTAATAACTCGGCATGATAAAACATTAAGTGCTAAATTGTTTTTTAACTGTGTGAGTAAATCATTAGCCTCTGTTTGAAAACGTGGCTTCTTTTCTACAAATATTCTTTTGTTCATACAGCCCCATCTTCGTTATTAGCAAGCACTGCTTGTCTCATGCTTTCTTTGTACTCTACTAGCTTTTGATGATAACTTTCATCACTTAGACCTAAAATTGTTAAAGCTAAAACAGCAGCATTTTTTGCACCAGCTTTTCCTACGGCTACAGTAGCAACTGGAACACCTGCTGGCATTTGTACAATAGAGAGTAAGGAATCAAGACCACCCATTAAGTTTGTACTCATTGGAACACCAATTACAGGTAAGGTTGTAACCCCAGCTAATACACCTGCAAGATGAGCAGCGCCTCCAGCACCTGCAATTAGTACCTTAAGGCCTCTATCATATGCACCTCTTGCATAACTAATAGCTTCATCAGGGGTACGGTGAGCACTTAAGATTCTTACTTCATATTCAATACCGAATTCTGATAGTAGTTTACAGGTTTCATCCATTACCATCTTATCAGATGTTGAACCCATTACGATTCCTACTTTTACCATTTTTTGCTCCTCTTAAAGTATAAGGACAAAAAAATTGTATAAATGTCGCAACTACAAAAAAACGGTAAAAAACCATTACACGCTAAAGAATTGTAGTCCTATCATTTACGGTGATAGGGTAGAGACGTTAGAACCATATCTTCTAATTTATACAATCTTTCGAAGCGAAATAGCTTTGATTAACCAATCTTAGCTAAAACGTTTAAATTATAATTAGATAAGAATTTATATCTAATTAAGCCGTATAATACCTTAAAACAACCTTTAATTTTCGTAAGCATATTAGAATTTTCTGTATACAAATTTCAATATAAAATACATATTTTTCTTATTTTTTTATTTTTTTAATTGGCAAGAAAACAATAATTTTTAATTAGTGAATTAAAAAAGCCCCCTAAGGAGCTATATAGCGGTAGGCGGGAATCGAACCCGTGTTATCGGCTTGGGAAGCCGAAGTAATAACCATTATACGACTACCGCAGATAATTAATTATATCAAATAGTTGGTGGATATAGTAATAAAAGTTTAGCTGCTTCCTTTACTACTAAACCAAGAGTTACTGCATCAATTGCTTTGAAGCTACAATCATATCGACGAAAGGTCTTACTTGAAGTGCCATAGGGATCAATTGCACGGAGCTTACCACCTAAGAATGTTGAATCATCTTTAGAGAGTAAATCATCAAAGTAGCAGCACCACTCAAATTCTCTATTTCCATTTTCATCTTCAATAGCTTCAGGATTTCCAAGTAAAGTAAAGCTAATAAGAGCGTCTCTTAACTCATCTCCATCACGAGAGATTTCGACATATAAAACAGCTTTCTCATCATCGTATAAATAACAGCCATTTCGATCTCTTTTTACAGCTCCAAAACGATACTCATCAAAGCCTTCAGTTGTTAAGACCTCTTTACTCATCTCGCTCCAAAAGCGTCTATAAAGAACACTTCTTTCCCCTTCACTATGAATCATTTCAGCTTGCTCTTCTACTGTTTTCAATCCTAAATTAATAGCGACTACTTTAAGTAATTCTTCATCTTGGCTACTAGCTAAATATGAAAAAAGCTCTTTTGAAGAACTCATAAAATATAAATCTTCAAACTTTGGAGGATTAATGAAGGAAGAAAAGAGTTCATTTAAGCTTTCACATTCGCTTGAAGAGAGGAGAAAACGTCCCCCTCTCTCATCGTCTTTTTTCAAAACAGCAGCAAGTAGAGAATTAAGCTCATACTCACTACCGTCTAAATAATATTTTGAATTTCGCTTTTCAATCATAGCTTAGAGTAAAGCGTCGATATCAAACTCTGCCATAATAGCAGGCATTGAACAGCCCCAAGATTCAAGAACTTGAGGATGAACCTCTCCAAAGAAGCCAACCTCAACACCCTTAACAATAACCTTTGCAGCTCTACCTGGGATAAATCTACCATCATTTTCTACACTCTGAAGTGTATATTCCTTATTAAGGAAATACATAAGAGTATTTACAAATGAAATAGCTTCATTAAAGCCTACCTGGTTATCACTAGATAAGAATCCTAAATGGTTTTTGGTTACAGTTCCACTATTATCATTTGCATCCTTGTAAACAACCTTACCGATTTCAAAGATATTATGAGGATACTGAGCATGTCCTGATACACTCTCACTTTCAAGAAGTGATGGAAGTACAGAAGGTCTAACAACCTCGTAGTTCTCACTCATTGGGTTTGCAATGAAAACAACCTTTTCATCTGAGATGTGCATGTTATCAACATACTCTTTTCTTGAACCTAGGTAGTTATACATCATTTCCTGGAAGCCAAGACCAACCATTAAGCGCTTAACTTTTCTTGCATATTCTTCTGCAGGAGAAAGAGATCCTTTAGTAAATTCACCAGATAAAACTGGAGCAAAGTTCAATAGACCATGACCAATCATAATGTCTTCTACGACATCAGCTGCATGTAAGAAGTCATTTCTATATTCTGGTACCTTTACTGTAATTACTCCATCAGTAATAGTTGAATCAACGCCCATGCGGCTAAGTGCACTAATACACTCTTCTTCTGTTAAATCTTCACCAAGAGTCTTTCTTGCATATGCGATATCACAGCTTTGAGGTGCTTGGAAATAGTAAGGAACAGTAAGCTCAGTACCATATTTAGTTTCTTTAGCAAACTTTACCTTTACAGGAAGAATCTCAAAACCCATATCTGCCATATCACAAGATAAAATTGATGCAGTTAATAATAAATCATCAAGAATAGGACCTGAGAGCTCGATAAATAAATCCTCATCACCAACCTCAACAGCACCAATTCTTGCACTGTTAATAACAGGTGGAAATGAAAGAGTTTCACCCTTGTCATCATAAAGATATGGGAAGAGAGGTTTATCACTTACGATATAACCATAATCCTTACCCTTTGGGTGTTTTTCACAAATCTCTCTAAGTGATAATTCTTCATCCATTCCAAGTGGAACAAACTTTGTCTTATCAGGATCTGCACCGCAATAATGTACTGGGTATGTGATTAAATCACTTCTATAAATTCCGAGTGCAATTGTCTTTCTCTTTCTACCAAAGTTAGAGCAAAGCTTTTCTTGGCTCTGAATTAAAGTTAATAAAAGCTCTTCAGTAACTTTACATCCCTTTGCAGCAAATGCAATTGAGTAATCACGAATACCTAAAGCAGAGGCATCATCGATAATTAATCTGTTACCACTATCTTTTTGCTCATCTTTAGTAGAGAAGAAGTTATACTCATATTTTTTGCCACTTTCATATGTTTTTAATGCTCTAGCAACACCAGCTGCAGACCAAAGGTCTGGGCGGTTAGTATCATTAAGTTCAATCTTTAGCTTATCACCTTCTCTACCATCGAGCTCAGCCTTAGCAACAGGGAAGATCTCTACAAGTTCATCATCTGTATATCTCTTTCCACAAAGTGAGTAGAAAAGATTTTCATGTGTTTCAATCTTTGGCATTAGTTTCCTCTCCTCATTCTTACGCTCTCTATATCTGGAGTAAAGAGCTCTCTAAGGTCATTTAGACCAAGATGCATGAGTGCCATTCTATCGATTCCAAGACCCCATGCAAGAACAGGAACATCAAGGCCCATAGCTCTTGTAACTTCAGGACGGAAAATTCCACTTCCACCAAGCTCAAACCAACCTAGCTTAGGGTGCTTAATGTGTACCTCAATACTTGGCTCTGTGAATGGGAAGTAACCTGGAACATACTTTACTTCTTCTGCACCAGCAACTTCTTCTGCAAACATCTTTAATAATCCGAGAAGATTTCTAAGATTTACATCCTTTCCAACTACAATACCCTCTGTCTGGTAGAAGTCAGCACCATGAGTTGCATCTACTTGGTCATATCTAAAACAACGAGCAACACCAAAGTACTTTCCTGGAACCTTTGCTTTAGGAAGCTGATGAGCAGAAAGAACTGTACCCTGGCTTCTCATAACTTGACGGCGAGTAAATTCATGGTCAAAGGTATAGCCCCAACCTCTTGAACCTGTATCACCACCATCTTCATGAGTCTTTGCAACTCTACTGAGCCATGGCTCTTCAATTTCCTTACAATGAACAGGATCCTTAATGTAATAAACATCGTGGATATCACGTGCAGAGTGGAACTGTGGCATGAATAATGCATCACCATTCCAGAATTCATTTTCTACAAGTGGTCCATCGAATTCTTCAAAGCCTAAAGAAACAAGCTTATCCTTAACCCACATCAAGTAGTCACCATAAGCATTTGTACGGCCAGGAATAATTCTACTAACTGGTGCATTTAAGCCATATGGACGGAAGGTACCATTTTTCCATGAACCACTTTGAATCATTTGAGGTGTTAATAGACCAAACTCTTCACCAGTAATATTTGCCTTTAATAAAGCCTCTTTAACTTCATTACCATTTTCAGTAAGAGTATAAGTTACATCTTCTTTTTCAACATACTTAAATGTTGAAGCAGCTGCACCTCTTTTTTTAGCAAGACCTTTAATTGCATTTTTCTCTTCTTTAGAAAGAGAAGCTTCCATCAAAGGCTCCTTTAAAGCCTTATTGATTAATTCTCTTGCAATAACAACATCACCTGGGAGAGAAGTAGAAATAAGTTCTGCCTTTCTCTCAGAGTTTAATGCAGCACATTTTGCACCTGAAAGTTGACCAAATGAGGAACCAACATCACTTTGCTCAAGAGAGAGTGCACTAGCAATCTCAGGAAGGGTATGAGCACCATTTTCTTTTAAGAAAGCAAAAATCTTTTCAACAGGAAGTCCTGTTTCTGCCTGACTTTTTCCTGTTTCTGTGAGTTCATAATAGGCATACTTTTCTCTACTCTTCTCGCTAATAAGACCTTTAGCTGAGAGCCAGCTGAATGCCTGGTTGCACTGTCCTACTTTGTAATCAAGCTCTTTGATGATGCGATCAGAGGTAATATCTTCCCCCATTTTCACAGCTCTAAGAAGTCTGACTTCAAGTGGATGCAGATTCTTTACATCGATATCCATAAAAATGTTCTCCATTTAATTAACAAAACAAGTACATCCATATTAATTGGAATTAACAAAAATTAAAAGTATCCAATATATAGAATTCTTAAGGATGCTTAAAAGTATGAAATAATATCTACAAGCTCATAGGACTGAGGAACTACTACGCGCTCAAGTTCTCGTGAAAATGGAATTGGAGTATCCTCCCCATATACACATTTTACCGGAGCCTTCAAAGCATTAAAGCACTCTTCATCACAACTAATAGCGGCCGCAACACTAGCCATAACAGAACCAAAGAAAGTTGGATCCTCAACTAATATTACCTTTCCTGTCTTTAACACACTCTTTTTTATTGTCTCAAAATCGATTGGTCTAAGTGATACTAAATCAATGTGATCTACACTACGGGACACCTCACTTAA
>NZ_JAXEGN010000085.1:0-2559 GCF_034103065.1 Bullifex sp.
TACCTCAGGGTTATTGATATTTTCAACCTCAATATAACCCTTTGTTCCATAGATATAACCTCTTCTATCTGAAGTAATTTCTGCATCTGCAAAAATAGTTGCAATTGAGCCATCCTCAAAGCAAATAACCATGGAATCTTGCAAGTCAACACCTGTTTCTGCTTTAGTACAAACTCCAGTTAAAGCCTTTACGTTAACATTATTTCTTGCCATTAATGCAAAATTAAGAGGATAAATACCAATATCAAGGAGTGCACCACCACCAAGAGCAGGATCGATAATTCTCTCCTTATCACTTATTTGATAACCTAAATTAGCTGTAACAGAAGTAACTCTTCCAATTTTTCCTTCACCAATTATTTTATCAATTATTTTTCTTGAAGGCATGTACCTTGTCCAAATAGCCTCACCAACAAATAATCCTTTTTCTTTTGCTAAATCTAGTACCTCTTTAGCTTCAGCTTCATTAACTGTAAAAGCCTTTTCACAAAGTATTGGTTTATTGTGGTTAAGGCATAGTAGCATATGATCCTTATGGTGAGAGTGAGGAGTTGCGACATATACAAGTTCAACATTATCATCACTTACGAGTTCTTCATATGAGCCATAACTAACACTTGCATTAAACTCTTCTTTAAAAGCATTTGCTCTTTCAATATCTCTAGCAGCTACTGCATATAGCTCGAAGCCCTTAGTGTTATTTATTGTATCAGCCATTGTCCTTGCAATGCGACCACATCCAATAATGCCTACTTTCATTTCTTTTTCTCCTTTTTCTTTATAGCTTTCTCTTCTGCTTCCTTAAGCTCTTCAAACTTCATAGTTGGGATAAATCTTCTTGCAAAACGTCCCTCACCTCTACTCTTAACATAGAAGTAACCAATAAATGAGAAGACAACTGCACCTATAAAGTTTACAAATAAATCTTTCATTGTATCAATGATACCGATATCAAGATATCCACCTAATCCAAGAGAGGTACCATCAGAGAGGATAACATCTGTAATACCTGTAATATGGACTACTCTATTTGTTTTTGTTGGGTCAAGCATTGTTGTATGAATAGCATGAACAATGGTATCTTTCTGCATATCAGATCCAGTAAAGAAATCCATGCCGAACTCAAAGAACTCCCAAAGAACTCCAACTGTCATTGAAAAGCAAAATGCTACGAATGCTAAAAAGAAAGGAGAAAGGTTGAATTTAATATTTTCATTTCTATTGAAAATATCACAAAGAGAGAAACCTACCGCTGCTGCTAAAAATCCAGTTGTCGTATGAAGCATCGTATCCCAAAATGGGACGTTGATATAATATGCTTTTAGTTCTCCCAAAATCTCTGCAGCATAAATAAATATTATTACTATTACTTCAAGTGTATCTGGAATATCTATGTGCCAGTTATGCTCAATAAACGATGGAATCATCATCAAGAAAAGTGCAAGTAAGCAGAAGAAAACACTCTCCCAATCTTGATTAAAGATCTGAGCTACCATAGTAAGTATTACAGATACTCTTAATAAGAGATAAACTGCAAACAACCCCTTATGCTCTTTAATTTGTTGCTTAAGAGGTATTGTGTGAATTTTCTTTCTTTGTTTATTCATAAAATAAAATTATATAACCTTTTTTTTATAAATAAATAGTTTTTGTCTTTTTTAAAGATTTTTTTGTGTTTTTGATGAATTTTTCACTCTGCTTATTGCGAGTATAAGCTTGCCCACTATAGATTTATTCAAAGTGAGGTAACAAATATGAAGCATAGTAATTTAATAACAATTTTACTACTAATTGTACTAATGCTTTTTAGCTGTACACCAAATGAAGCTAAAAATGAAACATTAGAAATAGACCAAGTATCTATGCCAACTAAAATGGATAAGATGATGCCATTTAATGCAAACAATGAAATTGTTTCATTTGTAACCACTTTAGATGAAAGTGAATATGCACAATCTGTATCAAGTAAAGATAATCCATATACCCTTTATGATGTAGCAGATTTACCAACATCCTATGTTTTTGAAGATAAAGTATTAACTGCTAAAGATGGAATAATAAAAGAAAGTAATGATAGCACTACATCATATAACTATATAATTACTGATTCTGATCTAGAATCCATCACAATATCAAGTGATGCTACATATATGATCACTTTTTCTAACACATCTGTTAAAGCTACAACTACCCCAGCATTAATTTTAAAGGGAGATGGTAAGTGCTTTATCAATTTAGCTGGAAGTATAACACTTGAAGATAGTATTCAAAATGAAAAGAAAGGAGCAATTACATCATCAAGTGATGTAATAATCTTTGGAGATGGAGATTTATCATTAACAGCAAATAAAAAGCATGGCTTTAAAGTTGATGGTGTTTTGAGAATTCTCTCAGGCTCTGTTTCTATCACTACTACCAAGAGTGCTGATGGTAATGCAATAAGTGTTGATACCTACTACATCCAGGATGGTGGAAATGTAACAATATTTGCAACTAATGATACCTATGGTTTAGAAAATAAAGGAATAAAAGTAAACGGCACCGAGGAAAGAGAAAGTG
>NZ_JAXEGN010000086.1:0-8679 GCF_034103065.1 Bullifex sp.
AGAAGCAAATGGAATGCATTGGGAACAAAGTCCAATGTATCAAGCCGAAGTATTACATGCACTTTTAGATACAATCCTACAAGCCAAAAAGGCTAATATAACTGTATCTCAAGATTTAATTGAGACTTCTCACTCTATGGCTAAGGCTATTAGTCAAATGGTTAGTAGTAATTCAAACATTTATTTGTTAGGGGATAGTGATGAAATAAATGTAGATGATTTATTAACACTTACTTCTTACTTATTTAATGATGATGATCTATATCGAGGCTTAAAAGAAGAAAACATATTCGATGCCCTCCCAAATAAAAAATATTTAAAAAAGGAAGCTATTTCATATTCTGATATTTCTAGTGGTAACCATATTATTCGAACACCAAACCTTGAAGTTCATTTATTCTCAGGTAATTTAGGTTCAGGTCATGGTCATATTTCACCACTTCATATCGATGTATCTGGTAAAGCTAATTCCTTCTTTATCGATTCAGGTCGATATACATATGTTGATAATGAAAAAAGACGATATTATAAAAGTGCTGAAGCTCACAACATACCAATGCTAAAACAAGGCTACCCAGTTTTTCCTAAAGGTTCATGGAGCTATACAAGTATTAGTGAAACCTCTAGAGGTTGTTTTGTAAAAAGAAATAATTATGAGTTAGTACAAGCTGAAAATTATTCTTATAACGATCTTATTATTCGAAGGAAAATTATTAAAGCTTCAGATGATATTATTGTGCTACTTGATGAGTATATTTCAAATAAGCAAAATGATGCCCAAATTCTATTTCACCTACACCCTAATTGTAAAATAAAAAATAATGTAATTGAAAATGGAGAAGAGAAATTATACATATATTCATCTGCAAGAATTAGTGTTGAGCCTTGTTGTATTTCTTTACATTATAATGAGGAATGTGAAAGTAAGGTTATAAAACTTAATCAAACATTGAATCCCAATGAATCAGTAATAACTATTATTTCTACTAAAAGTTTAGAAATCAAAGAAGAAGAAATAAGACTAGTTGATTCAAATAGAGTTCTTACTCGTTCAGAGGGTATTGCTTATTCATTTGACCATTTCACACTTATTTCAAGACCAACTGAAATAGTTAACCAGGTTGATATTTTAAAAGCTGGATTAATTGAAGGCTATGGAAAGGTAATTATCAAAAAAGATAGTGAAAAATATCCTACAACTCTTTATTGGTAAATAAACTGTACCATTAGCATGTAAACTATTGTTCCACCTGCAATTGGTATTAGCATTGATCTTCTGTAAAGATACAGACCAGCTGTAACTAGTGATGCGACTATTGTTGAAATTGTTTTAGGTAAATCATAGCTTTGATAATCCTTAAAACAGTAAACAACAAGCAATGCTAACACCGCAGAAGGTAATACCTTTCCAAGATAAGTAATTATCTTAGGGACCTCTTTATTTTTAGGAAATATAATAAATGGTAAGAATCGTGTTAATAAAGTTGCCCCTGATAATAGTGCAATTGTAATTATTTTTTCAATTAGCGTCATACTTCCTCCTAAATGATAGCAGTACTACAACGATTGCTATCATAGCGGGAATAATAAAATTGTCCTTTCCAAACATTATTAATGAAAGCAATGAGACGATAAATCCTGATGCAGAAGAAAGATAATCTTTGTTCTTTAGTAGGTAATCAAGGAAAATTACTATAAAAAGAGCAGTCATTACAAAATCTAACCCTTGAGTATTTATTGAAATTATTCCTCCAAAGAGAGCACCTAAATAAGTTCCAAGCACCCAATAGCTTTGATTTAATAATGTTACAGCAAAATAAACATCCTCTTTATCTACCCCCTCAATATCATTAAGTGTGACGTTAACAGAGAATGTCTCATCACAAAGAGCATAGATCATATATAATTTCTTTTTACCAGCATTTTTATATTTATCGAGAAAGCTTAAGCCATAGAAAATGTGACGTGCATTTACTGCAAAGCCAACTAAAAAGGCTTGTAGTGGATTAAATGCACCAAGCAATATATTTCCAGCTAAAAACTCAAGAGAGCCCGCAAATATTGTAAAGCACATTATCATCGGATAAAGAGGTGAAAATCCTAAGGAGCGCATATATACTCCATAGGCAAAGCCTAGAAATAAAAAGCCAGTAAATATAGGTATTGTATACGGAAAGGCAAACTTGAACGCCCTAGTTAAATTTCTTTTCATCAACTAAGGGATAGTAACTTTTAATGTTTCTTTGAACAAGTGAATACAAAAAATATTGACAGCAATACTTCATGTTTCTAACATTTATTACATGAAAAAAATAAAGTTACCACTTCCAGTTATTCTAATTATTTCAATCATTATAGGAACCCTAATTGGGAAATTTTTTCCTCTAGTAATAGTAAGATTTGTTTATACTCTTTCTAATATTTATGCATCATTCTTGGGATTTTTTATCCCACTAATGATAATTGCTTTTGTATCAAATGGTATTGCTGATTTAGAGATAACTAAAGCAGGAAAGCTGTTATTTGCTACCTGTGCTATAGCTTATTGTTCTTCTTTTATCGCAGGAATTGCCTCATTTTTCATAGCAGATAATCTTTTTCCATTTATTGTAGGAAAGAGTAATTCAATGCTAGCTGCAGCTGATAATAGTACAGCTCTAGAGCCTTTTTTCTCTATTTCAATGCCTCCATTTTTTGATGTGCTATCAGCAGTAGTCTTTGCCTTTATGATCGGACTTGGTGCTAGTGCACTTACTTCAAATAAGGAAGGTGAAACACTTAGAAAGCTAATGAAAGATTTTTCATCTGTTATTGAAAGATCATTAAGGCGCTGTGTAATTCCATTGCTTCCAGTTTATGTAATTGGAACTTTTGCATCGATTGTACATGAAGGAGAAAGCACAATCATCTTCAAGTCAATGTGGAAAGCATATCTTTTGATGATTGCTTTACAGTTAATTTATATTTTCCTTTTCTTTGTTATTGCATCCGTTATTTCTCGAAAGAATATTTTTACAATGATGAAAAATGAGTTACCAGCATATACTACAGCTCTAGGTACACAATCAAGTGCAGCATCTATTCCGGTAAACTTAAAGTGCGCAGAGAAAAATGAAGTAAGTAAAAAGATATCGGGCTTTGTAATTCCTCTTTGTGCAAATATACATATGCCAGGCTCTATGATTACAATTGTCTCAATTGCATTAGCAACAATGATGATGTTCAATATCGAGTATAATCTTTACATGTTCCTCGCTTTTATTGCTGTAATGGGATTAGTTACAATAGCTGCTCCAGGAGCTCCTGGTGGTTCAATTATGTCTGCTTTACCATTTATTGGGATTTTAGGACTATCATCAACAGGACCTATTGCAAGCCTTCTAATAGTTTTATATATAGCACAAGATAGCTTTGGTACTGCTTGCAATGTTGCATGTGATAATGCACTAGCTGTAATAATCGATAAATTTAGTAAAGAATAAAAGGATTAAAACCTTTTAAATTTTAATTAACAAATATATAAAAACATACAAATTCTTTGGAGTTTGTATGTTTTCATATATCATGCTCAAAAACTTGATTATTCCCGTTTTTTATATTCAGTTTTATATTATTATTCATGAAAAAAAAGTCACGTTTTAAAAGGTTAATTAAATATATTATTTTCATTTTACTGATTGCTGGAACTGTATATGGACTTAACTATTTTTTTGAATCTAGAGAAGCTGTAACATACACTCCTCCGATTACTCCAGTAACAGTTATAAAAGCTACACAAGGCAATATAGATAAAGGGATTAAGTTATCTACACACATTGAAGCAGACTCAATGATACCTGTAGTTCCATTTGTAAGTGGAACTATAGAAGAATATAACATCAAAGATAGTCAAAAAGTTGAAAAGGATGAAATTTTAGCAGTAATTGACCGTGATGCTTATTACCAGCAAATGCTTCAAGCAAAAGCTGGTTATCTTGCATATGAAAGTGCATATAAAAGAGTTAAAGAGTTAAATTCTTTAGGTGCTGCTACAGACCAGGATCTCGATACCGTTACTGCTCAGCGTGATGCAGCAAAAGCTCAATTAGAGCTTGCTAATTTACAACTATCATATACAGAAGTTAAAGCTCCTATAGCAGGAACAATTATAAAAGCACCTCAAGCAGTTGGAGATATTGCTTCAAATCAAGCACCAATTGCAGTTATTGCCGATTTAGATAACTTAGTTGTTAATGTTAGTGTTCCTGAAAAGTACTATAGAGCAATAAATTCAAATATAGAGAATTTAAGATTTTCAGTTAGTTCTAATAACTCAACTTCTAGTGCAACCTTAATTTCAATAGCACCTTTTATTGATCCAACAACTAAAACATTTAACATCAAATTAAAGATAGATGAACCATCACTATTTACAATTGGTATGTATGCAAAGGCAGAAATAATCTATGAGTCTAAAAATGATATCAAAGTACTTCCTCAATCAATAAGAAAAAGTGATGGCTCATTATATATTGTAGAAAATGAGGTCGCTAAACACATTACTTTTGTCCCAGAAATAGAAAATGATTCATTCTTCCAAGTACCACTTGGCTATGAAGATGCCTTCTTTATTGATGAAGGACACAATGATGTACTTGATGGAGAAAAGGTAAATATTAAGGAGATGTAAAGAGTGAAAATCGCACGTTACGCAGTAAAACATCCTGTTTACATCACAATGATATTAATCGCATTAATTGCGTTTGGTCTATACTCTGTTACAGGCTTAAATGTTGAATTCGTTGCGAATATGAATGTACCTCAAGCATTTGTAATTGCAGTATATCCAGGTGCATCAGCTGAAACAGTAGAAAGAGAAGTTATCGATATTATGGAAGAAGATTTTGTAACTCTTCCAAACTTCTCTTCAATGACTAGCAATGCATATGGCTCAATGGGTGTTGTTCAAATAGAGTTCTCGAATGGTGTTGATGCCTATGACCAATTAAATGAAATTAGAAATAGAATTAGGCAGTTATCTCCCAATTTACCTGCTGGCTTAAAAGGTGAACCTACTGTATTAGTAGGTGGTATGTCCATGCTTCCTATTATGACATTTACAGTAGATGCAGGTTCTGATTTAGTTGGAGCAACTAAATATATAAAAGATGAAATTATTCCTAAAATTTCACAGCTTGATGGAGTTTCAACTGTTGATGTTTCAGGAGGAACTGAAAACAAAGTAATAATTAGACTAAATACACAAGAACTAGTTAGTAAGAATATTTCTGTATTGCAAGTTTATCAAATGCTATCATATAGCAACTTAAATATTCCTCTTGGAACTGGTGAATATCAAGAGAAGAATACAGATATTAGTTTTGAAGGTTCTTATGATTCTCTTGATGACATTAGAAATCTTACTGTAGGAGCTAGCGAGGATGGTGTTTTAATTAAGCTTTCTGATGTAGCAACCATTGAATTTGAAGCTCTAGATCCTGATACAATTACAAAAAAAGATGGTAAAAACATCATTACTATCGATGTTTGTAAAAGAGAAGATGGAAACACATTAAAGATTACAAACCAAGTAAAAAAGATTATTGCTGAGGAAGAGATTAATAGTAATGGTGCATTAAAATTCAACATCATCTCTGATGACTCGAGAATGATAAATGCATCGTTAAGAAGTGTAATATCATCGGGTGTTTCTGGTGTATTAATTGCAATATTAGTAATTTTCCTCTGCTTAGGTGATCCAAAGGCAACAGGTACAATTGCTCTATCTATGCCTCTATCAATCTTCTTTACATTTATCGGTATGAAGGTTTGCAATGTATCAATAAGCTTAATGAGCTTATCAGGTATTGTTATTGCCCTAGGAAGTATCGTAGATGGTTCTATCGTAATGCTTGAGCAAACCTACATGTACTATAACCAGAAGAAGGATGGTAACTACTTATATACAGTTAACAAATGTATATACAATGCAAGTGATACAGTTGCAGTCTCTGTCCTAGGCTCTGCCCTTACCACAATCATAGTATTTATCCCAATACTCATGATTAAAGGTCTTGTTGGACAAATATTAAGAGATGTTTGCTTAAGCTTTATATTTGCAATTGGATTTTCAGCAATTACAGCTATTGTAATAATTCCATATTTATTAAAGAAATTCCTTCCTGAAGAAAGAAAGGAAAGAAGAGAAAACATTGTAAATAAGATAATGAATAAGTTAACTATAGTTTATGGAAAGATGGTTAACTGGACACTTCATAATAGAAAATTCATCATCCTTATTTGTGTTGTTGTTTTAGTTCTTACAATTTGGGCTGTTATGCAACTAGGTGTTACCTTCATTCCTTCAACAGATAATAGTGAGTTCTATGTCAACTTCACCTTCCCTTCTAGTAATACAATGGAAAAAACTGAAGCTCAACTAGACATAGCCGAAAGCCTAATTAGAGGTGTTGTTCCAGAGATTAAAACGCTAATGACAACAGTCGGTTCAAGTTCCGGACTATCGTTTGGAACAAGTTCAACAGCTGGTTCTATTAGAGTAATTCTTGAGCCTGTTTCAGATCGTGATAGAGACATTCATGACATCATGCGTATTGTAAAATACACTCTTGATGAAAACATGTTTGATACTGAAGTTACAGTATTAAATGGTGGCTTTGATAACTTAGTTAGCTACGTCACTGGAGGTGGTGGATATGCAATGACTCTAGTTAGTGAAGATATGGATTTACTCTATAGCGAAGCTTCTCGTATAAAGGATTTCTTAAAAACAGATCCAGAAGTAATGAGTGTTAGCATGAATACTTCCTATGATAATTTCTCAGCTGTAATTAAAGCATCTAATGATTATCTATCATCTCTTGGAGTTACCTCCTATGAAGCAGGAATGACTAGTGCTGTTCTATTTAATGGTGTTGATAATGGAACATTTATTTCCTCTGATAAAGAGCGTTTTGATATCAGACTGGAATCAGATGTAACTGATAAGATGTTATCAGATGATTTACTCTCTGATTTAACAATTATCACAACAGATGGAAGATGCGTAAACTTCTCATCAATTGCTGACTTAAAGATTGAAAACTCAATTAGCCAAATCAACCATATTGATAAGGCCAATTCAATTACAATCAACTGTGCAACAACAAGTGAGGATACATCTAATATTGTCTCAAGACTAAATGCTTATCTTGAAGAATATCCTCTTGATAAGAATGTATCTCAACGTGTAGCAGGTGTTTCAAAGCTAGTAGGCGAAATGCTTGGTCCTATCTTTATTGCATTAATTATCGCAGTATTCTTAGTTTTCATGGTTATGGTATTCCAGTTTGAGCGTTTCGACCAACCAATCCTTATCATGATCACAGTACCATTTTGTATAATTGGTGTTGCATTAGGTCTATTAGCTTTTGGATCTACTCTTAATATGATTTCACTATTAGGAGTAATCGCTCTTTCTGGAACTGCTGTAAACAATGGTATTATCTTAATTGACTACATGAATATGCTAGTTAAACGTAAAAGAGAAAGTACTTTAATTGGCCTAGGTTATGATATTGAAGATGACTCTTTTGATTCTAATGGAAAATTAGGATATGAAAATGATCTACATAACCTACAAGAATCAATTGTAGAAGCAGCACAATCAAGACTTAGATCAATATTAATGACTACATTAACAACAATGTTAGGTGTAGTTCCTATGGCAATCGGAACAGGTGAAGGTAGTGAAATATATGCTCCTCTTGGTCAAGCTATCGCAGGAGGCTTACTTGCTACAACTGCTATTGCACTCTTTCTAATGCCTGTACTTTACTACATTTTAGAGAGAAGAAAATTAAAGACTATATATAGAAAATTGGAGATGAAAAAATGAAAAAAACTAAATCCATTACAATAAGCTTATTACTATTATTATTCCTTACATCGTGTTCTTCCGTATTTAGTGGTGGATTTACTGGAAAGCTCATGGAAGATAAGGGTGGTTTAGATGACTCATCTAATACACCTTTAGTAGGAGCAACTGTATTTATCTATACAGATGAAGGATTAAGAAATAATGATTATAATAGAGCAATAACAGATGGTACAAAGCCTTCAAATGCTACTTCTACCACTACAACAAATGATAACGGACAATTTTCTGTTTCAAAGATTATTTGGAAGACAAATAGTCCTGCTTTTGGTAAGACAGCAGATAAAATTAACCTCTATTTAATAGTTTATAAATCAGGCTTTGGTATAAATGGATTTAATAAAAACTCTAACTCTATTTCTATCACCTCTGATAGCACTAACGAGTCTTCCTATACTGAAAGTTTTAAGAGAACAGAAAAAGTATCAACTATTACATTTAATCTAGCTAATGTAGCTAATAATGGAGAAAACATTAATGATACTCTGCTTGTAAAGCTAACAGATTTAGAAGCAATAAATTGTAATATTTCTAAAACCTCAAGTAGTAATACCTTCTCTGTATCATATAAAAATGATGACTCAGTTACACCTAAAATAAAAATAAAATCTTACACAATCCAAAGTGAAAATGGTAACTCTACTTGGATTAAGTGTGATGATAATGGTGGTAGCTTCATTCCAATAGAAAAGAATATAACAACAGCAGCTGATAACCAAAGTATAGATCTTTATGCAAAGCAAACTGAGTTTAGTTTCCCAAAT
>NZ_JAXEGN010000087.1:0-2287 GCF_034103065.1 Bullifex sp.
GTAAGATCTAATGAAAGTACTTGGTAATTGGTTGCACCTTAACGCAGTTGTTAATATTTCTTCATAGCTTTTTGTAAGATCTAATGAAAGTACTTGGTAATTGGTTGCACACCAATGAACTTAACTGTAGATGATATTACAACACTCGTAGGATCTACTGAAAGTACTTGTTAATTGGTTGCACGTTGTACGTTGCATAGCATTGTAATGATGAATATGTTATTACAGCTGAATACGCTGAAAAGCTACGAAAAAGAGAAAGCTTATTTAAAATAGTTACGAAAACAAAAAAGCTATTCAACATGTTTTTATAACAACTTATGAAATAAAGAACAATAAATATTCAGGAGTAGTACACTCCGAAGTAGTTATGGATGATTTATTTGCTTTATAGTTTAGCGGTAACTATCAAAAAAAAGAGTTATCGCTACGATATCGTTTTACAAATGAATTTTAGTAATAAAAAAGTCAGAACTTGAGATTAACAAATTCTGACTTAATTGCTTACCGGCAATCGGGCTCGAACCGATATGGTATTGCTACCGGCAGATTTTGAGTCTACTGCGTCTACCTGTTTCGCCATGCCGGCGTTCTTGAAAAGAATACAATGGATATGGGGTTATAATCAAGTAGAAAATGTGATTAAAATAATGATTGAAATTTTATATTTTAGAATTTTTGAAATAAAAAATTACATAAAAGTATAAAATCTTTGACTGTATAAGTTTAATTAATTTTTTGTGATTAATTATCATAATCTTAAGTTGCACTTTTTATAGCTTTAGAGTAAGGTTATAAACATGCGAAAAGGTGTTGTTTTATTACTTTTAGTACTTTTCTTAAGCCTAACATTAGGCGCTGTTGATAATTCTACTATTGGAGATATCGTATATTCTGATATCCCGATTAGTTATGGTGAAGAGTCGTTTAGAGAAAGGATACTAGAACGTACTAATGGGGAAAGAGATCCTATTGGCTTAGTTCTTACAGGTGGTTCTGCAAGAGCTTTTGCTCACTTAGGTGTATTAAAGTATTTAGAAGAGCAGGGTGTTGAGCCTGATTTCATTGTTTCTAATTCAATGGGATCCATTATTGCTATGTTATATGCAGCAGGTCTTTCACCAGACCAAATTTTATCTGTAATAACATCTGGTGAACTTTCTACTTTCTTTAAGATGACTGCTCCTCTAAAAGGTGGTATTTTAGATCCAACAGGATTTAAGGGATTAGTTCAGTCTGTTGTTGGTACTGAGTTACAAATTGAGGATTTAGCAATACCTGTTATGGTAATTTGCCAAGACTTAGTTACAAAGAGAGAAATAAGAGTTTGTGAAGGTAATTTTGCAGATATTCTTATTGCATCCTTTGCTCTTCCTGCATATTTCCCTCCTCAGGACTATAAGGGACATTTATTAATTGATGGTGGTATTATTACTCTTGCTCCTATCTCTGTAGCGTATGAGTATTCTGATACAGTAATAGCTTCTACTACATTCTATGATAATGAAGATTTAAACTTAAAGAATATGCTTACTATTATCAATGGCTCTTTTGATATTGGAAAGAGAAGAAATGCGGCAATTGATATTCGTGAGTATGGTGATAAGATGATTTGGATTCGTTGTGGAGTTGAAAACTTTAGTTTTATGGAGTTCTCTGCAGCTGCTGAGATGGCAAAAATTGGATATGAAAGTGCCAAGGATCATGAAGAGGAAATACAATCATTATATAAGTATGGTGTTACTACAAAAATTCTAGATAATAGAAGCCTGTTTGAAAATAGAATTGATCATATAAGACAAAATCAATACTATTTTTCACGTATTGAACAGAGTGAGCCTACTCAAACTATCTCATTAGGCGTTTATAGTTTCCAAGGTAATGACTATCCATATTATTTAAGAGACTACTTCGATATTGGTGCTGAATATTCATGGAAGTATAAATATATCGAGCTTTCAAGCTTACTTGGTGGAGCATTTAATGCGACAGCTAATCAGCATTCTACTTCTTCACCTCTCTTAAGCCTGGGTGCAAACTTCTATCCGATTAATAATTTAAGATTTTCTCTTTATGGTGCATTTACCTACGATAATCCAAAGCAGTGGTATATCCCTTCTTTTTATATCAGAGAGGGTATTGACTGGAAGTTCTTCTCTAATGGATTTATCACTTTACAGTTTAACCAAGCCTTTGAAATGTATAATGAAGTTGGAAAGAATAATAACAGAGATCAGAACTTACTTTCTTGTAGAATTTTAGGAACTTTATATACAGATTTATGTAA